>JBAQGP010000676.1:0-6145 GCA_049287845.1 Solirubrobacteraceae bacterium
GTGCATGCCCAGCCGGCGGGAGGCGCGACCGGGGCGCGTGGAGGCCACGGGATTGACCCCGCTCAGTGCCTCGTAGATGACCAGAGCGAGTGAGTAGAGATCCGCCGGCGGGCCGACCTCCAGACCCTCGGCCTGCTCGGGGGCCATGTAGGCCAGCGTGCCGAGCACGTCGCCGGTGTGGGTGAGGGCGTCACCGCCGACGACGCGAGCGATCCCGAAGTCCGTCAGCTTGGCCATGTGGTCCGGGCTCGGCGGGGCCTCGGGGACGAGCACGTTTGAGGGCTTGACGTCGCGATGGACGACCCCTTGATCATGGGCGTGCTGAAGGGCGTCACACAGCGCGAGGGCGATGGCGACGATGTCGTGGTCAGACAGCTGGCCCTGCTGGAGCAGGGCGTCCAGCGTGGCGCCGCGCACGAGCTCTGAGACCAGGTAGGCGCCCTCGTCGTCGACCGCGGCCTCGTACAGCGTGACGATCGCCGGGTGCGAGAGCCGGGCCGCCGCCCGGGCTTCGCGCTCGAAGCGACCGCCCATGACCCGCTCCCGGGGCAGGATCTTGACCGCGACATCGCGCTCGAGCCGCTCGTCGCGCGCCATCCAGACGGTGCCGAAGGCCCCCGCGCCCAGGCCCCGTTGCAGGCGGTAGCGGTCGAGCACCACGGGCGCCGGCGGCGACCGGGTGCTCAGCTGACGGGTCGCAAGTGTGCGGGTACGGGCCGTGGACGGCTCGCTGGAGCGCATGGAGCGCTTTTCCACGTCGGGCAGGCGGTCCCTGCGCGTGCGCCGCGGCGCACGGTTTGGACCGTACGGGTGTCTCGCGCGACTGGTTGGGATTTTGTGAATCCGGCCGCGCCGGGGGTCATACTGCGGACTTTCACCGGCACAGCAAGGAGCGGTACCGCTTGTCGTTCTTCGACGAGGTCGATGAACCACCTCGGCCAGAGCCTCGCACGACCTCCCGCGCGGGGCCGCGCGGCCGCCGTCCATCCGGTCCGCGCGGCCCAAGGGGGCCCGGTGGGCGGCGTCCCTCCGGCGATCAGCAGTCGATCCAGGCTCGGCGCGCGGTGGCGATCGTCATCGTCATCATCGTCATCATCCTGGTGGCGCTGGGCGTCCACAGCTGCCAGGTCAGCGCCACCAACTCGGCGCTCCAGGACTACACCAACAGCGTCTCCTCGCTCAACCAGCAGTCCGCCGCCAACGGCCGGCAGCTCTTCACCGACCTGTCCCAGGCCGCGGGATCCGCCAACGGCCTCACCGTCCGGCAGGAGATCACCAAGATCCTCACCAGCGAGCAGACTGTCTACGCCAAGGCCACCCATGCGAGCGTGCCCGACCAGGTCAGGTCCGGCAACGCCGATTTCCTGCTGGCCCTGAAGATGCGCGTCGACGGGATCGGCAACATCGCCCAGGAGATCCAGCCGGCGCTGTCCAGCACGGCCACGCTCGCCTCCGTCAATACCGTGGCCGCCGAGATCGCCCGCTTCTACGCCTCCGACGTCCTCTACATCGACTACGCGCTCCCGCAGATCATCGGCGCCCTCCATGCCGCCGGCACCCGCTTCAGCCCCATCAACCACGACCAGTTCCTGCCCAACGTCCAGTGGGTCTTTCCCGCCTTCGTAGCAGCTCAGCTGCACGTGAACGCCCCGGGCGTCCAGCCCACCAAGGCCGCCCCGGGTCTGCACGGTCACTCGCTCACGTCGGTGAGCGTCAACGGCACGACGCTTCAGACGGGCTCCACGAACACCATCCCGGCCAGCCCGATCCCGAGCTTCACGCTGAACTTCGCCAACGGCAGCCCCACAAACAACGAGCACGACGTCAAGTGCAAGGTCACCGTCAACGGTACGAATCCGGCCGTGACCGGGACCGCGACGGTGCCCGAGACGTTTGCCGGCAAGAACGCCACGTGCACGGTCAAGCTGAACGCCGCCCCGCCCAAGGGCACCCAGACGGTCGTGGCCACGATCGAGAAGGTCCCGGGCGAGAAGAACCTCGCCAACAACACGATCAGCTACACGGTCAACTTCCAGTAGGCGGCTGGCCCCCCGGCCGACCCGGCCCTGCCTGGCGACCGGGCCGCCCGGTCCTCCGGGGCGAGGCCTATCCTTGTTGCGGTGCACGACCTGACCAGCACCGTCGGCATCGTGGCGATCGCGGCGGGCGCGGTCGCCGTGGTGGGCTTCCTCACCAGCTTGGTGCTGGCCTTCCGGCTCTCGCGCGTGCGCTCCGAGCAGCGGGCTGTGCTCGGTGATCGCCGCGAGGACCTCGTGGCCCACGCGGCCTCGCTGCGTAGCCAGTTCGAGGCGCTGCACCAGTACGTCGAGGACGTGTCGGGCCGCCTGGATCAGCGCATGACCACCGCCGAGCACCGTCTCGACGGGGCCATCGCCTACACCTCGCTGGTCCGCTACGACGCCTACGGCGAGATGTCCGGCCACCAGTCGATGTCGATCGCCCTGCTGGACTCGACCCGCTCCGGGGTCGTGCTGTCCGCGATCCTGCACCGCGATCAGGCCCGGCTCTACGCCAAGCAGGTCCATGCGGGCCGCGGCGAGCTGGAGCTCTCACCGGAGGAGAACGACGCGATCAAGCTCGCGCTGGAGGGCGGCGGGGACCAGCAGCGGCCCGGCGGCGTCGCCTCCACCGGCGCCCGCTGACGGCGGCGATGCGGGCCGGCTACTTCGGTCCCGAGGGGACCAATACCCAGGAGGCCCTACTCGCCGACACCGTCGGCCTCGAACTGGACACCGTGCCCCTGGCCACGATCTACGACACGGTGATGGCCGTCCACGAAGGCGCCGTCGACACCGCGCTGGTGCCGATCGAGAACTCGCTGGAGGGCTCGGTCAACGCCACGCTCGACGCGCTGGCGATGGAGACTGACGACGTGATGATCGTCGGCGAGGTCGTCCAGCCGATCCGGCACTGCCTCATCGCGCGCACGTCGCTTGAGCTCCCCGAGATCGAGACGGTGGTATCCCATCCCCAGGCCAACGCACAGTGCGCGCGCTTCATCCGTACCCGGCTGCCCGGCGCGCGCGTCCTCGCCGGCAGCTCAACCGCCGACGCGGTCCGCATGGTGGCCAACCACGACGGGCCCTGGGCCGCGCTGGGCAACCGCCTGGCCGCCGAGCGCTACCACTGCGTGGTGCTTCGCGCCGGGGTCGAGGACGTCGCGGACAACGAGACCCGCTTCGTGTGGCTGGCGCGGACCGGCGCCTCCCCGGGAGGCCCGCGCGCCGTCCTGTCAGACATCGCCCCGCTCGGACCCTGGAAGACCGCGATCGTGTTCTGGGGCGTGGGCTCCGAGGCGCCTGGCTGGCTGGTCGCGTGCCTGTCGGAGTTCGCGCAGCGGGGGGTCAACCTCACCCGGATCGAGTCCCGTCCGCGTAAGCAGGGCCTCGGGCGCTACATGTTCTTCGCGGACATGGAGGGGCATGAGGATGACGCCGCGGTCGCTGCCGGACTGGATGGGCTGCGGGGCCGCGTGGAGCGGCTGAGGATCCTGGGCTCCTATCCGGCCGCCTGAGTCCCGCGCCGCACAGTGCCGCCAAGCGCATCGGTAGACTGCGCGCCAGGACGCAGCCTATGGCCACCTCCGTAACACCAGAGCCATTGGGGTCCGCGCCGCATTCTGAGCACCAGCGGCGCGGGCGGGCGGTCGGCCGGGTGCTCGTATTGAACGCGACGTACGAACCGATCAACGTCTGCACCGTTCGGCGCGCGGTCGTCCTGCTGCTCAAGGACAAGGCCGAGGTGATCGAGCGCGCCGAGTGGGAGCTGCACTCGGCCAGCTCCACGATGGTGCGCCCGGTCGTCATCCGGCTGGTCAGCTACGTGCGGATCCCGCGCGACACGCACCGGCGAAAGATCACCCGCCGTGCCGTCTTCGCCCGCGACGATTGGACCTGCCAGTACTGCGGCAGCCGCTCGAACCTCACCGTCGACCACGTCGTGCCGCGGTCCAAGGGCGGCCCTTCGAGTTGGGAGAACATCGTCGCCTCCTGCGCGCCGTGCAACCGGCGCAAGGGCAACTCACTGCCCAGGCAGGTCGGCATGCATCTCAGCCGCGAGCCGGGGACGCCCAACCCCAACGTCTTCATCCAGGTCGCCAGCCCGACGATCCCCGCCGCCTGGCGGGCCTACCTCGCGGCCTGAGCGCGCCGGCCGTCATCTTCCACATCACCACTCGCGCCGAGTGGGAGGCGGCGCCGTGGTCCGGGCAGTACGTCGCCGCCGGCTATGAGGCCGAGGGCTTCATCCACCTCTCGGACCCTGAGCAGGTCGCCCGCGTCGCGAATGCGCGCTTTGCGGGCGCTCAGGATCTGGTGCTCCTGTGCGTTGCGGTGAACCGGCTGGCCTCCCCGCTGCGCTATGAGCCCGGCGACCCGGCCTCCGACGAGCGGTTCCCGCATCTCTACGGACCGCTCAACCGCGACGCGGTCGTGCGGGTGCTCCCGCTCGTGGAGGGCCCCGCCGGCTACGCGCTGCCGGCTGGCGCTCAGGTGCCCGCCCCGCCGCCGGGGCCCGGGTAGCTCAGGCCGCGTAGCGCTCGGCGGAGCGGGCCCGGGCCTTGGCGGCCTCAGCCTCCCGGTTCTTGGGCGGCGCGTGGGTGGTCAGAGCGGCCAGCAGACGTGCGGAGGCCTCGGCCACCTCGTGTACGGCGGTGTGGAAGGCCTCCTCGTTGGCCTTCGAGGGCTTGGTGGCTCCGCTGATCTTGCGGACGTACTGGAGCGCTGCGGCCTCGACCTCGTCGGGGCTCGCCGGGGGCTCGAAGTTGTGGAGGGTTCGGATGTTTCGGCACATACCCAGATCCTAACGGGCGCCCGCGGCCACCCCGCGCCCCAACCGGGGTCGCAGCGGTCCCTTAACGGGCGAAGGGCGCCGCTCGACAACGGCGCCCTTCACCAATCTGGCTGCTGTCCACCACGAGCCGTTACTGCCGGAGGGACGAATCCCGGGCGCTCGGGGTGGCGGTGTCGCGGGTTGGACTCCGCTAAGCGGGGTCAGCCTCCGACCTAGCGGCCGGACACCTCCAGGGTCCCGCAAAAACTGTCAGACAAGCTCGGACCACCTCCTTTCTCTGGTACGCGAAAGGTTAGCGAATCCGCCCGGCGGAATCCGCCGGCTTCTAGGAAACGCCGTCCGGCGCGTCGTCGTCGTCCGCCGGTGCGTCGTCCGCCGGCTCGTCGTCCGCCGACTCGTCTGCAACGTCGGCCGGCTCGTCCGCAACGTCGACGGCAGCGGGCACGTCTCCCTCGGCCACTGAGACCGGACCGCCGTCGGCCACCTTCGCCGCCGTCTCGGCCTCGGACTCGACCACCAGCGCAACCGCGCTCACCTGGTCGTCGTCGCGGATGTTCATCACGCGGACCCCCTGCGAGGCGCGGCCGTAGCGGCTGATGCCGCGCACGGACGTCCGCTGGACCATGCCGCCCTGGGAGATGAACACGAGCTCCTGGTGCTCGCGCACCACCAGCGCGCCGGCGAGCGCGCCCTTGTTCTCGGTGAGGGTGATGGTCTTGACGCCCATCGTGCCGCGGCCCTTGACGGGATAGTCCGGGATCGGGGTGCGCTTGCCGTAGCCGTTCTCGGTGACCACCAGCAGTTCCTGGTCGTCGCGGGCCACGTCCATGGCGAGCACGGCGTTGCCCTTCTGGGAGACGTTCATGCCCCGCACGCCGCTCGTGTCGCGACCCATCGAGCGGACCGCGTCCTCGGAGAAGCGCGCCGCCTGCCCCGACCGCGACACCATGATGATGTCGTCGTGGCCGCTCGTCCGCCGCACGGCGATGAGCTCGTCGTCGTCGCGGATGTTGATGGCGATGATGCCGTCGGCCTTGATCGGGGTGTTGTAGGCCAGGAACTCCGTCTTCTTGATCTGGCCCTCGCGCGTGGCGAAGACGAGGTACTTGCCCTCGGTGAAGTCCCGGGTGGACAGCACCGATTGGACGCGCTCACCCTCGCGCAGCGGCAGCAGATTGACCAGGGCGCGGCCCTTGGCGGTCCGTGACGCCTCGGGGAGCTCGTAGACCTTCAGGCGGTAGACCTTCCCGCGGTTGGTGAAGAACAGCAGGTAGTCGTGGGTGGAGGTGACGAACAGGTGCTCGATGTAGTCGTCGTCCTTCATGTCCATGCC
>JBAQGP010000677.1:0-5300 GCA_049287845.1 Solirubrobacteraceae bacterium
CCGAGCAGCTGAAGGCACGGGTCGAGCAGGCCGCCGAGCAGGAGGGCCTGTCGATCAACGCGTGGCTCGTGCGTGCAGCGGCCGCGGTTGTCGAGCATGGGCGCTCCGGCGCGGGCGAGTCGTCGTCCTCGTCGGGGGCTCAGCGGTACACGGGATGGGGGCGCTAGGTGCCACGGTTCGAGACACCCACTGCCATCTCTCTGGAGCTGGATCTCGTCGTCGCCGACGTGCGGATCGATGCCGGCGATCGCGCTGACACGGTGGTCGATGTGCGCCCCGGAGATCCGTCCAAGCGCGACGACGTCGCCGCGGCCGAGCGGACGCAGATCGAGCACACCCCCGGGCGGCTCCTGGTCAGGACCCCCAAGAGCTGGCGGACGTACAGCCTGTTCGGCCACGGCGGCGCCGTGCAGGTCCACATCGAGCTCCCCACCGGCTCGCGCGTGACCGCCAAGTCGGGTATGGGGTCGATCCGCTCCAGCGGTGAGCTGGGTGAGAGCCAGGTCAAGACCGGCATGGGGGACATCCAGATCGAACGGGCGGCGAGCGCGCGCCTGACCACCGGCATGGGCGACGTGGAGGTCGGGCGGGTCGCCGGCCCGGCGGAGCTGAGCACCGGGACGGGCGACATCCGCGCGGGTGAGCTGCATGGTCACGTGGTGCTCAAGAACACCAACGGCGACGTGCGCGTTGCCGAAGCGGTGCGCGGGTCGGTGGAGGCCCGGACCGGCTACGGCCAGATCGAAGTGGGCATTGCCGACGGCACCGCCGCTTGGCTTGACCTTCGGACCGGCTACGGCCAGGTCCACAACCGCCTTGACCGCAGTGGTCCCCCCGACCCCGGCGAGGAGTCGGTCGACGTGAGGGCCCACAGCGGCTACGGCGACATCGCGATCAACCGCGCGCCAAAGCGCGACCTGACGACGGAGAGCAGAGATGACACCACCGGCGATTGAGGTGCGCGACCTGCGCAGGCAGTTCGGCGACGTGACCGCGCTCGATGGCCTTGAGCTCGACGTCTCGGCCGGGACGGTCTTCGGACTGCTGGGGCCCAACGGTGCGGGCAAGACCACGCTCGTCCGCATCCTGGCCACGCTGCTCGAGCCGACGTCGGGCGAGGCCCGCGTCCTCGGCCATGACGTGGTCCGCGAGTCGCTCGCCGTCCGGCGGCGGATCGGCCTGGCCGGCCAGTTCGCCGCGGTCGATGGGGAGCTGACGGGCCGCGAGAACCTCGAGATGGTCGGCCGGCTCAACCGGATGTCGGGCTCCGAGGCGCGGGCGCGAGCCGGCGAGCTGCTCGAGCGCTTCGAGCTCACCGACGCGGCCGGCCGGCGCGCGGCCGTCTACTCGGGCGGCATGCGGCGGCGTCTGGATCTCGCGGCGGGGCTGATCGGCGGCGCGCCGGTCGTGCTGCTCGACGAACCGACCACGGGGCTT
This sequence comes from Solirubrobacteraceae bacterium, assembly GCA_049287845.1. Taxonomy (GTDB): domain Bacteria; phylum Actinomycetota; class Thermoleophilia; order Solirubrobacterales; family Solirubrobacteraceae; genus Palsa-465. Next base: position 1,438 of record JBAQGP010000677.1, read on the forward strand.
GATCCGCGCTCGCGCCAGGAGCTGTGGGGAATCGTCGCCGAGATGGCGCGTGACGGGGTGACGGTCCTGCTCACCACCCAGTACCTCGAGGAGGCCGACCGCCTGGCGTCACAGATTGCCGTCGTGGACCGCGGAAAGATCGTCGCCCAGGGGACGGCGTCCACGCTCAAGGCGATGGTGGGGGGCAACGTGCTCGCGCTCCGGCTGCAGGACCCGCATCGGCTCGCGGAGGCCGCCGAGGTCGTCGCCGGCCTCGCCGCCGGCGGCGAGCCGCAGGTCAATCTCGCCGTGGGCGAGATCCGCCTCAGCGTCGATGACCCGGCTGCCTCGCCGAAGGCGATCCGGCGCCTGGACGAGCGCCATCTCGCGCTCCTTTCCGTCGAGCTCGAGCAGCCCAGCCTCGACGACGTCTTCCTGAGACTCACCGGGCACTCCGCCCAGGAGCCTCTTGACACCTACGAGGCCGAGGAGGCCGCATCGTGAGTACCGCCCCCACCAACCCCATCCCTGATCGTGGCCGCCTCACTCCGGCCGAGACCCTCGCCGACAGCAGAGTCATGCTGGTCCGCCAGCTGCGCAAGGTCCTGCGCCGGCCGATGTATGTCGTCTATCTGTTCGTGCAGCCGGTCATCTTCGTACTCCTGTTTCGCTACGTCTTCGGTGGGGCGATCAACACCGGCCGAGTGCCCTACGTGGACTACCTGCTCCCCGGGATCATCGTGATGACGGCCGTGTTCGGCGCGCTCACCACCGGCCTCGGGCTCACCGAGGACATGAAGGCGGGCGTCGTGGACCGGTTCCGCTCGTTGCCCATCGCGCGCTCGGCGGTCCTCGTGGGCCGCACGACGGCGGATCTGGCGATCAACGCGCTCACCCTCATCCTGATGCTCGTGCTCGGGCTGGCCGTCGGCTTCCGGCCGACCCAGCCCGTGTACGAGGTCGTGCTCGCCCTGGTCCTGGTCCTCGCCTTCGCCTACGTCTTCTCGTGGATCAGCGCGTTCATCGGGATCTCTGTGCGCGATCCGGAGGCAGCGCAGTCGGTCGGCTTCATCTGGGTCTTCCCGCTCGTGTTCGCCTCCTCGGCCTTCGTGCCGACGCGCTCGATGCCGGGCGCCGTCCACTGGTTCGCCGACGTCAACCCGGTGACCCTGACGGTCGATGCCGCCCGCGCGCTCATGATCGGCCACGGGCACGCGCTCGGCCCGTCGTTGGGCATGCTCGCGTGGCTGGCCGGACTGCTGCTGGTGTTCGTGCCGCTCTCGGTGCGGGCGTTTCGCCGCGCCTAGCGCTCCCGTCGAGCAGCGCCGGGGATGACGCTCAGCCGGATCAGCCAGAAAGAAGGCCCCGCAAAGCGGAGCCTTCTTTTCAGTGGAGCTAGGGGGACTCGAACCCCCGACCTCCTGGGTGCGATCCAGGCGCTCTCCCAACTGAGCTATAGCCCCGCGGGTGGCTGAGCAACGCGGCGTGCGGGAAGAGTTTAGACGGCTGCACCGTCCATCTACTCATCGTCCCCGTTGCCGGTCGGAGACTTCGGGCTTACGGAATCGCTGGAATTTGCCGATACAAATCGTTAGCGACCGATGATGAGCTTCCGTACACGCCTGACGAGCTTCTTCGTGCTGATCGTCGTCGTCCCCATGGCGGCGGTCGGATTTCTGGTGTTTCGCCTGATCGACGACAGCCAGTCAGGCAAGGCCGATGCGCGCGCCAGCGCCGTGGCCAGCACCGCCGCGAAGGTCTACGTCAACGCCAGTACCCAGGCGAGCCTACGGGCGCGCGCGCTTGCCGGCGACATCGCGCTCACTGCGCCTGCAAAGATCGATGCACGCGCCCGCGCCTTGGCGGCCCAGCTGGGCCTGGCGCGCGTCACCGTCACGGTGGGCAACGTCCAACAGGTCGACATCGGCGATCACACCGCGATCGCGCCCGGGATCGCCCTGGTCAGGGCCGCCCGCTCCCGGCCGGCTCGGACGGTCGTCGCCTCCCAGCTGACTGCGGGCGAGCTGACCCGCGACCTTGCCGGATCGGGCATCGAGATCGTCGTGCGCTCCGGCGCGGCGACGCTGGCCTCGACGCTGCCGGCGGCAGCGGGTCGAACGCTGCCCCGCTTGCGGGGTTCGGTCACGATTGATCACACCGCCTATGAGGCGGTCACGATGACCTTCAGCGGCTTTGACAATTCTCGGGTTGCCGTGTCGATCCTGTCCAACGCTCAGGTCACCGGGGGGTCGGTCGGGGCCGATCGCGTGCTCGCCGGGGTCTTCATCGCCGGCTTCCTCATCCTCGCCTTCTTCTTCTCGCTGTTGGCCTCGCGCGCGCTGCACGGTCAACTCGCTCGCTTCCTGGATGCGGCACGGCGCCTGGCCGGCGGCGACTTCTCCTCGTCTGTGCCGACGTCCGGGCGCGACGAGTTCGCCCTGCTCGGCGAGGAGTTCAACAACATGTCGCGCCAGCTCGAGCGCCGGCTGGCCGAGCTGGAGCAGGAACGCGCCCGCGTGCGCCTGTCGATCCGCCGCATCGGCGAGGCGTTCGCCTCCGGGCTTGACCGCGACGCGCTGCTCGCGCTGGCGCTCCAGACCGCGATGGACGCCACCGAGGCCGACCGCGGGCGCGTCAGCGCCCGCGCGAACGCCGAGGACGTTCTCACCGAGACTGTCCACGTGGGTCGCCTCGCCGGCCTCGAGGGGACGATCTACGACACCGAGCGCCGCGCCCTCACCTCTGACGGGGTCGGCTCAGCCTCGCTGGGCGACCTCCACCTCGCCACCGTCGCCCTCGGCCCGGTCGCCCCGGGGGGGCCCACCCACGGGCTGATCACGGTCTGCCGCGAGGGTCGCCCGTTCACCGAGGACGACCTCGAGCTGCTGCGCTCCCTGGCCTCTCAGGCGACGTTGGCCATGACCAACGTGAACCTGCACTTCGACGTTCAGCGTCAGGCGATCACCGACGACCTCACCGGATTGGCCAGCCACGGACATTTCCAGGATCTGCTCGGCGCCGAGATGGACGAGGTCCGCCGCTATCACTACCCGGTCGGTCTCATCATGCTGGACATCGACAACTTCAAGTCCGTCAACGACGTCTACGGCCACCAGCAGGGCGATCACGTGCTCCGCTGCGTCGCCGATGCCCTGCGTGAGACCTCGCGTGACGTCGACGTCGCCGCCCGCTATGGCGGCGAGGAGATGGCGCTGATCCTGCCCCACACCGATCTCGAGGGCGCATTCGAGATGGCCGAGCGCGCCCGCGTCGCGATCGGGGCCATGGAGATCTCCCTGCTCGAGGGGAAGGGCTCCCTCCGCGTGACGGCGAGCGTCGGCGCGGCGTCGTCCGTGGCGGGCAACAAGGACGAGCTGATCGCCGCCGCCGACGCGGCGTTGTACGTGGCCAAGCGCGAAGGCAAGAACCGCACCGTGAGAGCTCAGCCGGATACAGCTAACGTGGTGAGCGGCGAGTAGCCTTTGCTGCATGGGTATTCTTGACGACGCAATCCGAGAACACCTCGACCTGAAGCGCCGCCGGGGCGCGGATCCGTCAGAGGTCGAACGCGCCGAGCGTGAGGCGCTTGGTCCCGTCCGGCGCAATCCGACGACGGCCGAGCTTGCGGACGCGGACGTCGTGGCCGCGCCCGACGCTGCAACGGCCTACGACCATGTGGACGATGAGGAATGGTCGCACGATTCCCTGCAGGAGCCGGCGGCCGACCGCGGCCCCCAGGCCGTCTACGACGAGGCTCCGGCGGAGCCCGCGCCCGCCCCACCCGGATTCTTCGCACCCCAGGCCGGCGCCCTCGACGACGTGCACGATCCGCTTGCGGAGGACCCCTTTGAGGGCGGGGCGGCGCACGAGCCGTTCCCTGCGGC
>JBAQGP010000678.1:0-2300 GCA_049287845.1 Solirubrobacteraceae bacterium
CTCTGGAAGAGCCCGACCGACGGCAGCGCCTTGCCCGTGAACGAGAACAGCGTGAGGTTGTCGTTGGGCGTGCCCGCGCCCGGCTCCCAGCCCACTCCCGGGATCCACTCGGGCTCCCAGTAGAACAGGCCCTGGGCCAGGTGGTGGGGGACCTGGGCGAGGATCGAGAGGGCGTCGTTGTAGAAGCTCTCCTGTCCGCCCGGAGTGGCGGGGTAACCGGTCGATAGCTGGCTGGGCTGCCAGACGAAGTTGCCGGTGCTGTCGCCCGCGGCCAGCGTCCATGCGTATTGGGACTCGGCGATGACGATCGGCTTGCCGTAGCGCGTCGCGAGCGCGTCGACGTTGGTGCGCATCGCGTTCAGCGGCCCGTGGAAGAACGGGTAGTACGACAGTCCGATCACGTCGAAGGGCACGCCGCCCGCGACCATGTGGTCATAGAAGCGGGTGCTGTCGGCGTTGTTGCCGCCCTCGTCGAAGTGCAGCATGACCTGCATCCGGTGGCCGGACGGATTCGCCTCGCGCGCGCCCGCCACCCCGGCCTTGAGCAGCGTCACCAGATTGCTCCAGCCGGTGTCGTTGGTCCAGTTCACCTGGCCCACCGGCCACAGGATCCCGTTGCGGATCTCGTTGCCGATGGAGACCGTGTCGACCGGGGTTCCCTGCGCCGCGAAGGCATGGATGACCGAGCGGGTGTAGCTCTGCACGGTGTCCGCGAGCTGGCTGAGGTCCTGCCCCTGCCACGCGGCGGGGATGTCCTGGTGCTGGGGGTCGGCCCAGAAGTCCGAGTAGTGGATGTCCAGGTAGAGCTTGTCCCCGGCGGCCTTGATCCGCTGGGCCATCTTCAGGTCTGACGACAGGTTGCTGTAGCCGGGCGGCGGGTTCACCCACAGGCGCAGCCGGACGTAGTTGAGGCCGTGGTGGTTGAGGATCGACAGCGCCGTGCCCGGGACCCCGCCGTCGGTGAACCGCGCGCCGGCGGCCTCCTCCTGGGGCTCGAAGGAAAGGTCGGCCCCACGCTCGGGGATCACGCTCGAAGGCATCGCCGAGAAGGCGCGGAACTCCCCGATGCAGGGCGGCGTGCCGTCGTTGTCGGTGACATCGATCTTCACGTAGCGAGCCCGCAGCGTGCCATGCAGGGGCCAGTACTCGGGTGTGTTGGCCTCCGGCGTCTGCTGCTGGAGATCGGGAACCGGCGCCAGCGCATTGGGGTCGGTGCCCGCGCTGATGTTGACCAGCGCCGTCGTGGCGCCCGAGCCCAGCGTGAGACCGAAGCCGTTGAGCAGGCGCACGCTACCCAGGTCGACGGTGACGTTGCCCGTCCACTGCGTCGAGCACCACTGCGTCGACGCGTCCCCGTCGATGGCGTTGGACGCCGGGGAGCCGCTGGCCTCCGTCGACGCCGTGGCGGTCCCGGCCAGCGCGACGTTGAGCGCGGTGAGAAACGGCCGGCCAGAGTGACCGTCGTGATGCGTCATCCGGTGCGCCGCGGTGTGTGCAGGCCGGTGTCTGGTGGCGGCGGCGGCCACCGCCACCGGACCTGCGCATGCCAGCGCACAGCCCAGGATCAACGTCAGGACGTGGCGCGCAACGCGGTCAGACATGCTCTCCTCCTGCTGCTCCGAGCTCATACTGTGAGCGCTCACACGGTCTGTGCGCCGACACTACCCGCTCGCGAGTCCCCGCTAACCGCAGCCCGCTGGTCCAGATGGAGGTTCGACGAGCGGGGACCTCGACGTGACCGTCCCCGCCCGTGTCGTCGATCTGGCCTACCTCTCGGATCCGCCGAGCATGGGCGCGCGCATCCTCGAGGTGGCGGGTCCCGAGGTCCACGCCGTCTGACGGCGGCGCAGCGCGGTGCTGACCTCCGGCCGCGACGCGCGTATGGCGCGGGCGAGGGGCGTGACCACGGCGACGATGACGAGGGCGCACAGCACGATGTTGAGAATGAGGGCGAGAACCATGTCTGACTCCTTGGGTATTCCAGGGGTGTGCACCCAGGATCGGCTCGCGCCCGAAGATCAACGTGGGATTGGCGTAAGCCTCAGCTAAGTCTGAGACGCCGCCGGGCTCGGCCCGGCTGGTTGGGCGCCAGGTCACGGTGCCGGAGTCGGGGACGACGATCTCGCCGGGGATGCCCCCCTTGTCGCGACGCCGGGCCCGCCTATATCGTTGCCCATGTGACTGACCGGCCCTCCGGAGCGGCGTGCCCGGGGGCTGGGAGCAGGGACGTGGGCGCGGTGGGTGCCGCACCTACCCGGTCGATCCTCGACACGGCGCACGAGGCGTTTGTCTCCATGGAC
>JBAQGP010000679.1:0-5315 GCA_049287845.1 Solirubrobacteraceae bacterium
TCTGAGCTTGCGGACGACCTGCTCGGGCGTATGTCGTCGACCCTTCATGCACGTGCTCCTTCGACCCATTCAACAGGGTCATCGAAGCTCTCACACAGACCGGACCGAACTCAGGGGATCGGGCCACCCGCACTGGCAATTTCTCACCTCGACGCGCCAGACATGAGACGCCGGGATCACCCGAATGCTGGTGGCGTGCCTTCAGGTCAAATACGCATGAGCCTGTCGAGGTGTGGTGCGTACGGAGCGGGCTAGGCCCGCGCGAGTTCGTGTTCGAGAGCGACGCGTGCGAGCTCCGCTCGTGAGTTGATCCCGAGTTTGCTGTAGACGTGGCGCAGATGCATGCTCACGGTGTGGGGCGAGACAAACAGCCGGCTGGCGACGTCCCGATTCGTAAGACCCTGCGCCGTCAGGTTCACTACTTTCAGTTCTGACTGAGTGAGGTCGCCCCATCCGGTCGCTGGCGGGTCTGCGCTCACGACCCGGCGACGAATACCAAGCATTCGCATTCGGTTGCGGACCCGCCCCGCGTCCCACGTCGCACCCGAACGCGCGTACAGCGCGAGTGATTGCTCCAGACAGTCGATTGCGCCGGACCGGTCGCCTTCGTTGGCGAGTAGGCCGGCGAGGTCCTCGAGTGCGGAGGCGTGCGCAAGCGGACGGGCACTCGCTGCGAAGAGTTCAACAGCCCGGCCGAGTTGCACTCGATCGCCAGAGAGCAGCCCTCGGCAGTGCGCGACTGTCGCGGCGATCGATGACACCTCTGGATTTGCGTCTGTACGCTGCTGGGCTGTCACGACCGCACGGTGCGCGAGCGCGTTGTCGCGCACGGCGACGGCGATCCGCATCAGCTGTGCTTGGTCAGGGTGGTTGTGCACGAGCATCGGCAGGATCGAGGGCTCGGCGTCTTCTCCGAGCGCGGCGAGCTCGGCGCGGGCCGCCGCGGCCTCCCCGCGCGCCATCTGCAGGAGTGCTAGGAGCCACGCGGCATGGCGCCGGACATCCGGCGTGCCGCTGTAGAGGGTCGCGCGGGCTTTCCGATCAGACCATCGCCTCAGCGCTTCGTTTCCCGTGTGTATCGCTAGTCGCCCAAGTGCGACCAAACCAGCAGCTTCGGGAATCGTGGCTACCGCGCCTGAGTCGGCATCGGCGAACACACCCTCGAGGGCAGAGGTCGCATCGGTCAGCCGTCCCGCCTCGAGGAGGTATTGCCCTCGCAACAGCTCCCACCGCTGCACCATCCACGCCTGACGGTATCGCCGCGCCGCCGCGGTCCCAGCGGCGACCACTTCGAGCGCCTCATCAAAGCGATCAGTGAGCGCGAAACCTCTGCTGCGAAAGACCTCTGCGTAATGTATGGCCGCTCGCTCGTCGCTCGGTGGCTCAAGCGAACTGAGCGGGTACTTGTTGGCGAGCAACCGGCTATAGCAGCCGTCTAGCTGCTCGAGGGCCAGGTTGCCCACAGCCAGGTCCAGGCTGGCGCCGTGGTCACCGGTTGAGCGGATCGCGGCCTCGGCTGAGCGGGCCATCTCACGCGCTTGTGCCACCCGACCCGCGACTACCAGGTTCAGGACCAGTCGCCCTTGATGTCGCGCGCGCATCAGGTCAGAGACCCCCGGCACGGCAAGCGCCAGTCGGCCGGCCTGAACGCGAACTTCAGGCGAAAGCCGGTACATACCGGCGACGATCAGACGAACCTCGGCCTCCTGCGCGGACGTCAGACCCTCACCGAGCGCAGCGTCAGCGAGCTCCTTTGCCTGAATTTCGCGGCCCGCGGCGTGCAGTAGCACGGCCGTTTCGGTGAGGAGCTGGAAGCGGTGAGGGCTTCCATTATCTGTCAACGACAAGGCTTTGCTGCTCAGCTCGCTGGCCGCGACGGGGTCCACGGGGCCCAGTTCCTTCGCGGCCTGGTGCAACGCGTTGATCGCAATTTGATCGCCGGGTTGCGCGCTATCCAAAAGCAGCCGGGCTATCTCGAGGGGCGGGCCTCCGGATGCAAGCAGCACATCGGCAGCTTGGCGTCGCAGGGCAAAGCGTGCCGACTCGGGCAACGTGTCAGATACGGCTTCGCGGATCAGCTCGTGGCGAAAGCTGAGCTTCCCGTGGGACTCCGACAGCAGGTCGGCTCGCAGCAGTTCGTCGACCGGATCTAGAAGCGTTGTCGGAGAGAGGCCGAGCATCGCGCCCAGCTGTTCAAACGGGAAGCGGGAGCCCAGCACGGAGGCCACCGGGGCGGCCCGGCGGGCCAGCGGTGACATGCGCGCCAGCCGATCGCGCATGCTGTCGGTCACGCGCGCGGGGAGACGCGCCGCGATCAGTCCCGCGTGGCCTGACTCGGTTCGGATGCGCTCTTCTTCAAGCAGGCCCAGCAGTAGCTCGACCAGAAGGAACGGACTTCCTTGCGCTCGCTCAGCGATCTTTAGCAAGGCCGCGTCCGGTTCGCCATCCACCATGTCGGCGATCACCTGGCCGACAGCGGCCTCATCGAGCGGGCGCATCACCAGTCGCTGCGCGCCGATGCCTCCCAGCGCGGCGAACTCGTTGCGAACCTCAGGTGACGCTCTGTCCGGGCGAAACGCGAATAACCATACGATCGGAAGCGCGATGAGGCGAGGCGGGAGGTTCCGCACGGCGGCACGGCATGCGCCATCCGCCCATTGCATATCGTCCAGGCACAGCAACATGGGAGCGTCCAGCGCAGCGCGCTCAAGCAGCGCCGCCAGTTCCTCCAGCATCCAATAGCGCTGCTCGGGTAGCGAATGCAGCTCGCGCAGCGTCCCGCGATCAAGCAACGGCTGGGGGCCGTCGAATAGCGCGGCGAACAGCGCTCCCATGGGGACGATTTGGTCGTTGTTATCGACGGCGCCCGAGCCCGCCCTGATCCCAGCGCGCGTCGCCATCGCAGCTGCTTCGGCCAGAAATCGAGTCTTGCCGAAGCCGCCGTGCCCCTCGACCATCGCCACGGCTCCCCGTCCCTGACGGGTCCGCACCAGCAACTCGCCGATGAGAGCCAGCTCAGAATCTCGGCCTCGCAACGCGGGGCTGGAAGACATGGAAACTGCCCCTCGGATTTGGGAGCAAAAAGCCGCCAACGCGCATCTTAGATGTATCCCTTAACGAATCCAACCCGCGCTGGCCCGGGACGGGGCGAGCGTCGCGCCGCGAGTCGTTGGCCAGCCGCTCCGGGTCGACATTGCATGTTCGTGCGTTGTCCGCGGGTCGGGTCGCGATCAGCCTCTGCAGCCTAATCGTCACCACATGGAGGTCGCAGATGCCGTTCGTACAGGTCGACAGGGAAAACAGCGCGCCGATCGAGCTCTACTACGAGGATCACGGAACAGGACCCGCGGTGGTCCTCATTCACGGATACCCGCTCAGCGGGCGGGCCTGGGACAGACAGGTCCCGGCCCTGCTCGAGGCCGGGCATCGAGTGATCACGTATGACCGCCGCGGGTTTGGCAAGTCCAGCCAGCCGACGACGGGCTATGACTACGACACGTTCACGGCCGATCTCGCGGCGCTGATGGACAAGCTCGACCTACGTGACACGACCCTGGTCGGGCACTCGATGGGCACAGGGGAGGTGACTCGCTACCTGGGGGCGCGTGGTTCGGCACGGGTGAGCAAGGCGGTTCTCATCTCGCCGCTCCCGCCATTCCTGCTCCAGACCGACGACAACGCCGAAGGGATCCCGGCCGGTCTGTTCGAGGAGTTCGTCAAAGCTGCCAAGGCCGACACGCCAGCGTGGCTGCAGGGCTTCTTGAACAACTTCTACAGCAGCGACGTCTTCCGGGGCAACCTGCTCAGCGACGCGGCCTTTCAGACCAGCCTGAATGTGGCGACCGCGGCGTCAGCCGTCGCGGCGGTGGCGTGCATCGCGACGTGGCAGACAGACTTCCGCGCCGACCTCGCCCAGATCGACGTGCCGACGCTGGTCATTCAGGGCAACGCTGACCGAATCCTGCCCTACCCCAACACCGGTAAGCGGCTGCCCGGCCTGATCAACGACGTGCAGCTCACCGTCATCGACGGCGGACCCCACGCGATCACCTGGACGCACGCCGATCGGGTCAACAACGCACTCCTGCAGTTCCTCGGCGCGCCCGCGCCGATGCCGGTCGTCTAAGCAGTTCAAACCCACCATCGCCGCCCACCGGCGGCAAGGAGCACCATGAACCCCACAGAACACACCCGCGGGACCCGACGGCTGCGAACCCTGATCCACTACGCCGCAGGACCGCTGACCGTCCTCGCGCTCGCAGTCGTATTCGCCTCCGCTGCGGCCGCCCGGCCGTCCCACCACCACGGGCACAAGGCCACGGTCAAGCCGACGGTAGTGCTCGTGCACGGCGCGTGGGCCGACTCGGGCAGCTGGGACGAGGTCATCCACCGCCTCCAACGCCACGGCTACACCGTCTACGCACCGCCCAACCCGCTGCAGGGCCTGAGCACTGACACGGCGACAATCTCCAACTTCCTGCACTCCATCACCGGCCCGATCGTCCTGGTCGGACATTCCTACGGCGGCACCGTCATTAGTAATGCCGCCGTCGGCGACACACAAGTCAAGGCACTGGTCTACGACGACGCCTACCTCCCAGCGCAAGGCGAAACCCTCAAGAGCCTTACCACCGCCGGGTCGTGCTTTGCCGTCAGCGACCCCACCACCGTGTTCAACTTCGTCCCGATCCCGAATTTCCCGCCAGCTGACGTCGACGCCTACGTCAAGCAAAACGTATTTCCCGGCTGCTTCGCCAACGGACTGCCGGCCCGCGAAGGTGCTGCCCTGGCAGCAACCCAGCGTCCGCTGGCGGTCGGCGCGCTCACCGACCCGTCCGGGGTCCCGGCCTGGGCAACGATCCCGTCCTGGGCCATCATTGGCACCGCCGATCACATCATCCCGCCCGGTCAGCAGCTGTTCATGGCCAACCGCGCTCACGCCCACATCACGAAGATCAACGCGCCGCACCTGTCGATGATCTCCAACCCGGACGCAGTCGCCCGAGTGATCATGCAAGCCGCTCAAGCGACCAGCTGACGTCCCTCCCTCAGCGCCTCGGCGTCCCGGCTCTGGTCGCCGGGAGCGCCGATGGCGCGACGGGGCGCATCACCTCAACCCCAACCCCCGTAGGTCGAGCGGAAGTTGAGGGCGATGTCGACGGCATTCATGAGCTGACTGCAGTTGCATCGTTCCACGCACGGCGGCGCCATTCCCATAGATGTCTGGAGACACCACGCTCCCGACCGACGGTCCCAGTTCGGCGTTTCCCGCATCCGGCTCCGAGGGCTGTCGCGCCCGAGGAACTCTGTACCCC
>JBAQGP010000680.1:0-4464 GCA_049287845.1 Solirubrobacteraceae bacterium
CGGGCGTCGGCGTCGGCACGGCCGGAGTCGTCGGGGGTGCCGGGGCCGGGGCGCCGCCGACGGTCCCCTGCAGGACCTGGCCGATGGTCGTGCCGAGGTCGATCGGCGGCCCGGCGTCGGCGCCCGAGCCAGACGAGGTGCCGGTGTTGGTGGAGGAGGAGCCGGCGCCGGCTGAGCTCGACGGGCCGTTGGCGTTGGCGTTGGCGTTGGCGTTGTTGGCGGCGTTGCCCTTGCCCTTGCCCTTGCCCTTCTGGGTCTTCTTGGCGGCGGGCTGCTTGCGGTTGGCGTTGATCGCGTTCTGCACCATCGCCGCCGTGAGGGTGCTGGCACTGGTGCTGGGGCCGCTCTCGCCGGGAGGCGCTCCGCCTGGGTCCGGCACCGCGGCGCCGGGATTGGACGGGTCGGTCACGTTGACGCCCGGCTGATTGGCGCCGAGCCACGAGTAGCACTGGCGGTACGCCGGCCCGTACTGCTTGATCGCCAGGGCGATCGTCGCGGGGGTGGCGTAGCTCGAGCACATCGGGCTGACGAACGCGTCGACGGCGAGCATGTGGCCCTCAGGGCCGTACGTGTTGATCGCCAGCGTCTGGTTGAAGGCGTAGCCCAGCAGCGCCTGCAGGCCGGTGAAGCCGTTCCCGCCGGGGCTGCGCGGGTCACGCTCGACGGCACGGCTGGGGTCGTCGAGATCATGCAGGACGATGGCCAGGTTGCCGGCCAGCTCGGGCGTGGGCTGGGCGAACGCGTTGAGGTCCTTGACCGTCGGAGCGGCCGCCGTGACCGCCGCCTTGCCGGTGACCGAGGCCTGGCCCAGGGACCTGATGGCGGGCTTGGCCGACCGGGAGAACGCCGGCAGGTCGGTGAGGAGCCGGTCGAGCTGGCCGGAGGCCTGGTTGAGGTTCCGGAGCACCGGCTCGTTGGTGGTGATGGTGGTGCCGAGCTGGGCGATCGTCGGCTTGAGCTGCTCGAGCAGCCCCGGCAGGCGCTGGATCGAGGAGCGCAGGTTGGCCTGCTGGGTGTCGGTGTCGGCCGCGGTCTTGCCGGCCACGTCGATGAACTTGTTGACGTTCTGCGAGTTGTTGGCCAGTGCGGTGATGACGCTGTCGGAGTCCTTGGTCAGCGCCTGGAGCGTGGTGGAGTCATTGGCCAGCAGGTTGAGCAGGTTGTCGGTCTGGTCCAGGGCGGGCACGGCGCGGTGCAGCGCAGCCTGGAGGTCACCCGAGCGGGCGGCGGCGGCCGCGCCCAGCTCATTGACGATCAGCGAGAAGCGCTGCCGGTAGGGCAGGCGCATGGTGTCCTGGAGCAGATCGGCCGGGATCGTGGACTGCGTGTGGCTGACCGGGATGACCGAGCCGGCCTTGAGCACGGGGCCCGAGCTCCCGGGGTTGCAGTCCACGAAGTACTCGCCGATGAGCGATTCGGGGCGTGACTCGCAGCTGGCGTCCTGGTGAAACTGACCGAAGCCGGCGCGGTTGACCTCGATGGTCACGACCGCGTTGAGCGTCTTCTGGTCCAGCCCGATGGCCTTGATCGTTCCCGCGGGAACCCCGGCGACCTTGAAGTCGGCGCCGGTGACCAGACCGAAGGCGTTCTGGAACTCGATCTTGTACGTGCCCGGGGCGATGCCCTGCGAGGCGCCGGTGGAGAGGAGGACGAAGGCGGCGGCGGCCAGCAGCAGCGCGCCCGAGATCAGGATCCGTTTCATTGACCGGTCGGGACCTCGGAGGGGTCGCAGGGGAACCCGCTCTCCGGGTAGTAGAGCGCCCCGCGCTCCATCGAGCCCGGGCAGCGATCGCCCTGCCCGGTGACGAGCAGGCCCTGCGAGTTGGTGGGGTTGGTGCTGGGGGTGCCGGTGACGCCGCCGAGTCCTCCGAGTCCTCCGAATCCTCCGAAGGCGAGGATGCTGCGCAGGGTCGGGTCGGTGAACGACGGCAGGAGGTTCAGCGCGCCGTTCTCGATCGAGCCGATGCCGATGACCGGCGCGATGCGGCTCGACCCGCCGTTGGCGTCGATGGTTCCGGGGTGCGTGTAGCCCTCGAACCAGCCGGTCAGGTCGACGGCGTAGGGCCGCGCGGTGGCCAGCTCGGGGGTGGAGTCGTTGAGCGCGGTGGTCGACTCGGGAAACGCGCCGGGGCGGACCTGGCCGTTCGCGGTGACGTCTCGGACGGTGGCGGCCGACAGCGGGACGCCGAGCTTGGTCAGCTCGATGAGGTCGTTGTCGGCGCCCGGCCGGCGGATGATGTTCGACAGGTCGTTGAGCGTCGGGACCGAGTTGCGGGCCAGCGGACGCAGCTGGACCAAGAGCTTCTGGAGCCTGGGCGCCACCGGCTTTGTGTCATCGACGAGCGGCTTGAGGTCGTCCAGTGCCGAGCGCAGGTTGACGAACGTCGTGTTGGCCAGCCGCATGAAGCCGGGCAGACGCTGGAGCGACTGGCCCAGGGCGACGCGCTGGTGAGCCAGCGCCTCAGTCGTCGTCGACAGGTGCGAGACCAGGCCGGAGAGGTCGGAGCTGCGCGTGGCGACGTCAGAGACGAGCTTGCCGGTCTTGGTGATGAAGTTGGTGAAGTCCCCGGTATTGCGGTTGAGCTCGCGGAACAGGGCGCTGGAGGAGGCGATCGCCGGGTTGAGGTACTGAAACGCCGCCTGCATCTTCTGGCCGGCGCCCTTGACCTGCGACGCCGAGCCCTGGAAGACATCCTGGAGGCCCTTGAGGGTCGGACCGTTGAGCGTGTTGAAGATCTCGTCGAGATCGACCTCGCTGGTGGTGTCGGCGGTGGGGATGACGCCTCCGGCACGGATCGTCGTGTTGCCGGCCGGTCCCGGGTGCAGGTCCACGTAGCGGCTGGCGATGCCCGACAGCGAGAGCTCACGGATGGTGGCCTGCGTGCCCTGGCGCAACGGGTCATAGGCGTGGCTGGTGATGTTGAGCGTCAGCTGCGCCTGCCCGTTGGGCGTCAGGGCGATGTCGGAGACCGTGCCGATCGACGTGCCGGCGACCTCCACGAGGTCGCCGCTGACGATCTGGCTGGCGTTGGCGAACACCGCACGCACCTGGTAGCTGCTCCCGCTGGAGAGCACGATGATCGCGACGGCGACGAGCGCGACCGCGACCGCCACCACAGCGGCGGCTCGGCCGATCACACTTGAGTTGCGCACCGCCGCGACCTGCCCATTCGTTCTCCTCCCACGGCGTACCCGGCCTGCCGCCGTAATACACCGGAATTTGAAGGTACACGGCGCTCTATTCGCCTGTCAATTGGGGACCACGGAGGGCGAAACGCCCGCAGAGCTTGGCGATGAGCGCACGAATCGATACCGTCCAAGGCCCTGCCCGGGTGGTGGAATTGGTCAGACACGGTCGCCTTAAGAGCGACTGCCTTTATGGCGTGAGGGTTCGAGTCCCTCCCCGGGTACCTCCGCACGCGTCCGGGCCCTCCTGGGGGTGGGTGGGTCCTGTCCAACGGTCTAGTTTCCGGCCAGCCGGGCGATCCTTCCCCGGACCGCCGCAAGCTATGCGCTGCGCGGACCGCAACTTATGCGCTGCTACGGTGTCCTGCGCGGGTAGAAGGGAGTCACACCCACACGAGCCGGATGGAAGTCTCAGCGCTGAAATACTCGGGCGGAGTCGGACTGCACGGGCGGTCCACGCTGCTGCGCCTGCAATCGGACGAGCGGCTGATCTCGCTTCTGCGTCGGGGCAACACCGGCGCCTTCGAGGTGCTGCTGGCGCGGTACGAATCCCGGCTCATGGCCTTCTGCCGCCATCTGCTGGGCTCGCGCGAGGACGCCGAGGATGTCCTCCAGGAGGTCATGACCGCGGCCTTCAACGCGATCCTCGCGGATGATCGGCCGATCAACGTTCGCCCGTGGCTGTACCGGATCGCCCGCAACCGCAGCCTCAACCACCTGCGCCGCGCCCAGGCGATCGCCGTGGACTCGATGGACCACCACCTCTCCGAGCACGGCGCCACCACCGCCGACAAGGTCCACGAGCGCGAGGAGTTCCGGCTCCTGGTGGGTGACATCCACGAGCTGCCCGAGACTCAGAAGACCGCGCTGGTCCTCCGCGAGATGGACGCCATGTCCTACGAGCAGATCGCCGAGGCGATGGAGACGACCGTGCCCTCGGTGAAGTCGCTGCTCGTGCGCGCACGGGTGTCCCTGGCTGAGGCGGCCGAAGCCCGCCTGCTGTCGTGCGACCACGTCCGGATCGAGCTCGCCGAGATCGCCGAAGGGCTCCAGCGCCGGCCCACCCCTCTCGTCCGCCGCCACCTGCGCAGCTGCAAGCGCTGCAGCACGTTCCGCACGGAGCTCAAGAAGACCAACCGCGCGCTCGCGGCGCTGTTGCCGGTCGGGCCGCTCGCGATGTTCCACAAGATCCTGTTCCTGCATCTCGGCCATTCGGCCGCCTCGGGGTCGACCGCGTCGGCGACCGCCGCCGCCTCGAGCGCGGGCGCGGCCGGCGCC
>JBAQGP010000681.1:0-2295 GCA_049287845.1 Solirubrobacteraceae bacterium
TCTGAGCTTGCGGACGACCTGCTCGGGCGTATGTCGTCGACCCTTCATGCACGTGCTCCTTCGACCCATTCAACAGGGTCATCGAAGCTCTCACACAGACCGGACCGAACTCAGGGGATCGGGCCACAGGCGCTCGGCGTGGTGACCGAACGTTCGTGAACGGAACATCTCGGCTTGTCTGGCGGCCCGTTCGTGTGGAGCACATCGGATCCACCGCGGTTCCGGACCTGGCTGGCCCAGGCGACCGGATTCACCGATACCGACCACTCGCGCTTTTATTCACCTCTTGGCGGCGTCCGCCAAGCCGGCTTGAAGATCACGGATGATCGTGCCGAGAAGGCCTGAGGCCAGAAGCCCCGGCCCGAGGGGACCGGATCTGTTCACACCCACGGGCGGAAGCTGTCGCAGGGCGGCTCGGGCCGCCGCCGACATACGGTCAAGCTGCCGGCGGATCTCCTCGCTGACCGCCTCCGGCCGATCCGGGCTCGCGAGGCCGGCCGCCTTGGCGGCGTACGCGGCGGCACCGAGGGCGTGCGCGCCCATATGCGGAGTGCTTGCGGCCTGTCCTGCCGCTCGGGCAGCGGCCACCGCTGCGGGAGCACTCACCGCACGAGCAGCGCCAGAGCCGACGAAGCGGCGACGGATCTCCTGCGCAACGTCAAGCTCGCCACGGGCAAAGGCCCGTGTCCGGGCGATGGCATCACGGGGGCGGCTATCCCCCGGAGCTTCCGCCTCGAACAATCCCAGCACGCGCTCGGCGCAGTCCGCCGCCCACACCGCGACGATTCGCCGATCCGCTTCGCTCAGGGTCTGTGGAGAACGCACCCCCGGAGTCTCCCATGCGTTTGGTGGTCTCTCGGCGAGCAGGCCGGGTGGTGTCGACCTAAGCGCCCCCGGCGGCGGGGAGGCGACGGTGTCCTCGATCCAGTGTGCCTGCTGCTCGGCGTTCTACCCGAGTGCGCCGATGTAGGAGAGCTTCTGCTCCAGGCGAGCCAGTCGCCGAGCCCGCCGGCAGCGTCGCCAAGCAGCTGGCCGACGGCCTGCTTCCCGGCGACACGCTGGAGAGCGAGCACGCGCTCAGGCCCCCGGCTAGCGCCAGCGCGGCCCGAGCCCCGGGCGCCGGCGATTGCTCGCGTGCTCGACCCTCGTTCCATGGCCGGGCAGCCTACATGCGATCACCGCTGACATCGAGCGACCCGCGCTTATCAGCTGAATCGCCGCGCGGCCGGTACGGTGACGGCATGCGAGCCCTGCTCCCATGCCGAGAGCAGCTCACGAGGTCTGCGACGAGCGTCAGCTTCGACTGAGACTCGCCCACGGCATGCTGCTAGAACGCGACAGCGAGCTCGACGTACTGTCGAAGGCGCTTGCGAGCGCGCGCGAGGGGATCGGGTCCATCGTCATGATCGAGGGTGCGGCAGGGATCGGTAAGTCTCGGCTGCTCGACGTCGCCTGCCAGCGGGCGCGGCTGGCCGATGACTCGCTCTATGGGCTTCCTCGCTCACGGCGCAGGGACCCGTATTGGTGCCGAGGGCACTATGGGAGAGATGGTCCAGGACCAGGTCGTCAGGTACGCCAACACGTCACTGGCCACATCGCGCCCACGGGACATTTGGTCGCTGAGGAAGACCCCGCTTATCTCACCGCGCGGCTGCTGACGTTCCTCAGTGGCGACCACGCCACGTCCGGAGTCCACAACGTCGTTGCCACCCACTGAACCGCGGACGCCGCGCGGTCACCCTTTACGTCATCGCTCCGACCGCAGCGTCTGCTGACGCTGCGGGCCCGCCTCGATGTCGCCTGAGGTCAAGCCCAGAAGTGTGATCGAGCCTTACGTTGTAAGTAGCAACCGGTGAGGCGCGGCTGGAGCTGCCGACTTGCTCGGTCGGCAGCTCCAGTCTGTGTTCGAGTGGATGGTGGTGGCCGCTGCATGGTCCGGTTGGTCGTTTGTCGGGATGGTTGCGTCAGACGAGGTCGCGGCTACGCAGCCGCCAGGCGGCTGCCGCGAAGATCGTGAGTGTCCAGGCGACCATGACCGCGAGCGCGGGCCCGGGCGAGAGCACCCCGTGGGTGCCGCCGAGGATGCCGCTCGGAGCGCCGGCGAGCGGGAGGAGGCGACCGACTTTCGGGACCGCCGAGAAGACGGCAGGCTCAATCGCCGCGGCGATGATGATGATGAGCCCGACGACGGTGACGATCTGGTTGCGTATCAGCGCGCCGACGCAGACGCCGAGGGGGCCGAGCAGGGCAGCGACGGCCAGGTTTCGCCACAGCACGTCGGCGATGCCGCCGGCG
>JBAQGP010000682.1:0-2695 GCA_049287845.1 Solirubrobacteraceae bacterium
GCACGACGGTTCGCCGCTGGTCGCGCGGCGGACGCTCGCTGCATCACATCCTCGACTCCTCGACCGGGCGCCCGGCGGCGGAATGCTGGCGCACCGTCAGCGTGGCGGCGGCGAGCTGCCTCGACGCGAACATCGCCGCCACCGCCGCGATCGTGCTCGGCGCCGACGCGCCGGCGTGGCTGGCCGAGCACGCGCTGCCGGCACGCCTGGTGGCGCTCGATGGCAGCGTCGTGGTTCAGGGAGGCTGGCCGCGGTGACCGTGGGTCCGAGCATCTACTGGTATCTCACTCGGGCCAGCGGGGCGGTCGCGCTGGTCCTGCTGACGGCAAGCGTGGTCATCGGCATCGCCGCCATCGCCCGGCTGCGCGCGCCCGGGGTCCCGCGCTTCGTTGTCGACGGCATTCACCGCACTGCGTCGCTGCTGGCCGTCGTCTTCCTCGGCGTCCACATCATCACCGCCGTCCTGGACAGCTTTGTGTCGATCTCGCTGGTCAACGCCGTGATCCCGTTCACAGGGTCCTACCGCCCACTGTGGCTGGGGCTCGGGGCGGTCGCGTTCGACCTGCTGCTGGCCGTGGCGATCACCAGTCTCATCCGCGACCGCATGAGCCAGTTCACCTGGCGCGCGGTGCACTGGCTGGCCTACGTGGCGTGGCCGGTCGCCGTCGTTCACGGATTCGGCACCGGCAGCGACGTCCGCCAGACCTGGCTTGAGGTGATCAACGTCGGCTGCATCCTCGCGGTGCTGGCCGCGGTGGCGGGCAGAGCGATGATCGGGTGGCCGCACAACATCCGGATACGCATCGGCGCGCTGGCGACGGCGGCGGTGTTCGCCGCCGGTCTGGTCGTGTGGCTCCCCGGCGGTCCGCTGGGCAAGGGATGGGCGCGTCGCGCCGGCACCCCGCCCTCAGCGCTGAGCCATGGGGCAAGTCGCGGAGGTCATGCATGAGCCTGCCGCGTTTGCTGCTCGGCGCCGGCGCGGAGGCGATGGACCACGCCACCCACCGTCGTGTCCACGGGGAGCTCCCGGCCATCGCGCACGCCGCGCGCAACGGGCGCCCGGCGCCCTTGCTGGCCGAGCTGACCCGCGCCGGGTTGCGTGGCCGAGGGGGCGGGTCGTTCCCGCTGGCGACCAAGATCGAGGCGGTGCAGCGGGCCAAGGGCCGGCCGATCGTCGTGGTCAACGGCACCGAGGGCGAGCCGATGAGCGTCAAGGACCGCATGCTGCTCGGAGCCCTCCCGCACCTCGTGCTCGACGGCGCCTACTGCCTGGCCGACATGCTCGGCACCCGGGAGATCGTGATCGCGCTCGACGAATCCGCGCGTGACGGGGGGGAGACGGTCCGCCGCGCCGTCCGCGAGCGACCGGAGGCGGGCGGACGCACGGGGCCGCCGCGGATCGTCATGGTGCCCGCGGGCTACGTGACCGGGCACGAGACCGCGGTCGTCAACTTCGTCAACCGCGGCATCGCCCGCCCGATGACCCAGCCACCCCGGATCAGCGAGCGCGGCATCGGCCGGCGCCCGACGCTGATGTCCAACGCCGAGACGCTCGCCCACGTGGCGCTCATCGCCCGCCATGGCGCCGACTGGTTCCGGCAGCTGGGTCCGCCCGACGAGCCCGGCTCGGCGCTGGTGACCCTGAGCGGAGCGGTGCGGGGGCCCGGTGTCTACGAGATCGAGTACGGATCGGAGATGGCCACGCTCGTGCGCGCCGCGGGCGGCGTCAGCGAGCCGGTCCGCGCGATCCTCATGGGCGGCTACGCCGGCACATGGCTCGACGCGACGGCGACCGCCACCCTGCGGCTGTCGCGGACCGCGTTGCGGCCGCTCGGCGCCTCCCTGGGCGCGGGCATCATCGTGGCGCTGCCCCGGAGCGCCTGCCCGGTGGCGGAGGTCACGCGCGTGGCGGGGTGGATGTCCGATCAGAGCGCATCCCAGTGCGGGCCGTGTGTCAACGGCCTGGCCTCGATCGCCGACACGCTCGCCGACATCTGCGAGGGCGGCGGCGGTCGTGATGCCTTCTCGGACATCTTGCGCTGGTCAGAGCTCGTCATCGGTCGCGGGGCCTGCGCGCATCCGGACGGTGTCGCGGCCTTCGTGACCAGTGCGCTGCGCGTGTTCACCGCCGAGTTCGACGATCACGCGCGCCACGGCCCCTGCGACGCCTGCGCGCGGCGTCCTGTCCTGATCACGCCACGCGAGCGCAGCGCCGTCGCATGAGCCAGCGGATCGAGGTCGACCCCATCAAGTGCGACGCGCACGGCCAATGCGCGGAGCTGTTGCCCGAGCGCATCACCCTGGACGAGTGGGGCTATCCGTTGATCGACGGCGCCCCGATCCCGGCGTCGCTGGAAGGCCTGGCGCGACGGACGGTGCGGGCGTGCCCGACGCTGGCGCTGCGCCTACGGGACGTCGTGTATCAGCCGGCTGCGGACGCCGGCCGGACGCGTCCCCAGTAGCGCTTGTGGATCTGACTCGGCCACCGGCTCAGGCTCGGTGTCCGGCCAGCGCGCGCAGCTGTGCCACGTCCTCGTCGGTCAGCCGCTCAGCCAGCTCCACCGCGGCCAGTGCCGCGTCGATCTGCGCCGGCGCGGTGGCCCCGATCAGGGTGCTCGCGGTCCGGGGATGGCGCAACGTGAAGGCGATGGCCAGTGTCGCCGGCGTCGTGTCCAGCTGCGCCGCCGGCTCGCGC
>JBAQGP010000683.1:0-1618 GCA_049287845.1 Solirubrobacteraceae bacterium
GATCTGGGGGGCGAGCGCGGGCATGTCCAATCTGGCGGGGCCCCTGCTGGGCGGGCTCCTCACCGTCGCCTTCGGCTGGCGGGCCAACTGGTGGGCGCTGCTGCCCCTCACCGCGGCGGCGGCGATCGCCATCGCTCGCCTGCTGCCCCCGGTCGTGCATGGCGAGGAGGAGGGCGGCAACCCGTCGCTCAACCGGATCGTGCTGGCGGCGACGCTGGTGGCCGCGCTCACGTTCGCCGTGATGATCGGCGCGTTCTACATCGCCGAGCAGTATCTGCAGCGCGTGGCGGGATTCTCGGCGCTCGGCGCCTCCAGTGCCCTCGTCCTCGTCGCCCTCCTGGTCGGTGCGGCCGCTCCGATCGCCGGCAAGCTCGTGGACCGCCACGGCGAGAAGCTGCCCGCCCTCATCGGGTTCATGGCTGCCGGGCTCGGCCTGGTGCTGCTGGGAATCCCCGGCTTCAAGCTTGACGGCCTCGTCACCGTGCTCCCGCTCATCCCGGTCGGGTTGGGGCTGGGAATGCTCTTCGTGCCGACCAGTCGGGCCGCGCTCAACGCCAGCCCGAACGCCTCGCACGGGCGGACCTCGGCGCTGCTGTCGGTCGGCCGTCTGTTGGGCGCGGCGGTGGGGGCGGGGCTCGCGGGCATCGCGCTGTCGGGGACGCTGACGGCGTCCACCGTGCACCACACGCTGCTGCTGGGAGGGCTCATCTGTCTCGTCATCGGCATCCCGGCGTCGATGTACCTGTCGGGCGGGGCGGCTCCGGCGTCCGGGCTGGCCAACAGCTAGCCACGCCCCACGTACGCCCCTGCCGTCGCACCGCCGGCGCGACTAGCTGAGGCGTCTTGACCGGTAGGTACGCACCTTCTCCCGGTTGCCGCACACCGCCATGTCGCACCAGCGTCCGGACCGGTTGCGGCTGGAGTCATAGAACGCCCACTGGCAATCATCGGCCACGCACGCCTTCACCCGCGCCCAGCTGCCATCCATCGCCGCGTGAGTCACGGGGACCAGCAACCGGGCCAGGACGCCGGCATAGCCGTCGGCCCGCGGGGCGATCTCGACGCCATCGTGGGCGCCGAAGCGCACCGAGAGCTGCCCGCGCTCGGCCACGGCCTCGAGGTGACGGGCGGCGTCGCCGGTCTCCTCCTCGCGGCGGCTGTGGCTCACCAGCACGTGGCGCAGCGACTCGCGCAGCGCGAGCGCTTGCTCCAGCTCGCCTGTCCCCAGCGTGGGGGCATTGTCCGCCCGCAGCTCATGCTCGTCCAGCCATGCCGCTAGATGCGCGGGCGTGTCGGCCTGATCTTCACCCGCGTCGACGTCGAGGGTGTTCACGAAGTCGATGACGAGCTGAAGGTTATGTGGGGGAGATGACATCGAGCTTGAAACTGGCATAAGTATATAGTAGGTTACAGAACACCTGCTAAACGATTACGGAGGTGTTGAGCAGATGCTAGGCCACAGCATCGGATCCGGCAACACACTGCAACTCAAGCGCCCGTGGCTGGAGTGCCCCCACGCCTTGTTCGAGCCCACGCTGATCGCCCGGCTGCGCGCACGGGCCGGGCGGCTGGGGCTCGACCGCGCGCTCGCCGCAGGGGCCGACCCCTCGTCCTCGCC
>JBAQGP010000684.1:0-1540 GCA_049287845.1 Solirubrobacteraceae bacterium
GCCCCGGCGCGCGCCGGCGCGACGGCGTGCAGCGGCTCGGGCCAGAGCAGCCGCACGTCGAGGCGGTCATTGGGCTCAGACACCCAGGCGATCGCCGCGTCCAGAGTGCCCTCCAGGACACGCTCGACCTGGATGTGACTGGGCATGACCCACTCGTCGATGCGCAGCTCGGTGCGCACCGCCGCCGCCAGCTCCTCGGGCAGCCAGCTCACGTAGCCAAGCCGCACCGGTCCCGAGGCGCTGGTCAGCCTCCGCTGGGCGGCCCCGGCTAGCGCGAGCATCTCCCGGGCGTCGGGAAGCAGCGTGCGCCCCGCGGACGTCAGGCGGACATGCCGCCGGTCGCGGACGAACAGGTCCACCCCCACGCTGCGCTCCAGCGCCTTGATCTGCTGGGAGAGCGAGGGCCCGGCGATGCGCAGCCGCTCGGCGGCCCGGCCGAAGTGCAGCTCCTCGGCGACGGCCACGAAGTAGCGCAGCTGGCGCAGCTCCACAGCCCAAGGATACGCCCTGTATGAGGAAATCCCTATCACTGAGATACAGCCGGTCGTGGACAGATGGGCTCCGCACGTAGCAGGATGCGTGACGATGGCGTTTGACCTGCACGACATTGAGCTCCCGATCGTCCAGGCGCCGATGGCCGGCGGCCCGTCGACCCCGGCCCTGGCGGCGGCCGTGGGCGAGGCCGGCGGGCTGGGATTCGTCGCCGCCGGCTACAAGACTCCGGACGCGGTGGCCCAGGACATCGCCGAGCTACGCGGCGCCACTGACGCACCGTTCGGCGTCAACCTGTTCTCCCCGCCCGGGTCCGGCGCGCCCGCCGAGAGCGACGCCGAGGCCGTCGCCGCCTATGCCCAAACCCTGGCCGGCGATGCGCAGCGCCACGGCGTGGCGCTGGGCGACCCGCGTTTCGACGACGACGCCTATGACGCCAAGCTCGATCTCCTGACCCGTGAGCGCGTGCCGGTCGTCTCGTTCACCTTCGGCTGCCCGGCACCCGAGACCGTCGCCGCGTTGCACCGCCACGACATCGCCGTCTGGGTCACCGTGACCAGCCCCGAGGAGGCCACACTCGCGCAGAACGCCGGCGCCGACGCGCTCGTGGCGCAGGGCACCGAGGCGGGCGGCCACCGGGCGTACTTCGATGACGGCGGAGCTCACGAGGAGTACGGGCTGCTCGTCCTCCTGCGGCTGCTGGGGGCACAGACGCAGCTCCCCTTCATCGCCACCGGAGGGCTGGTGGACGGTCCCGGCATCGCCGCCGCGCTCCTCGCGGGGGCGAGCGCCGCGCAACTGGGCAGCGCGCTCATGCTCGCGCCCGAGGCCGGCACCTCAGAGCCCCACCGTGCCCGGCTGGCCGTCCCTGGCGTAACCAGGCTCACCCGTGCCTTCAGCGGCCGCACGGCGCGCGGCATCGTCAACCGGTTCATGGAGGACCATGACGCCGAGGCGCCGCGGGCCTATCCCCAGGTCCACCACCTGACCAGCCCGCTGCGCGCCGCTGCGCGGGCGAAGGGTGACGCGGAGGCCATCAACCTGTGGG
>JBAQGP010000685.1:0-2874 GCA_049287845.1 Solirubrobacteraceae bacterium
CGTTCCTGGAGCGCTGCTACCGGGCGGCGCTGGACCACGGCTACCTGTGGCACGAGTTCGGCGACAGCCACCTCATCCTGCGCTGACACCCCTCGGCCCCGCGCCGCGGAGATCCTCGTGGCCGACGTCGTCGAGCAGCGCCACCGAGCGCGGCGACTGCCCGTCCTCCAGGAGGACCGCGCCGCCCGGCCAATAGGGGTGGGGCGCCGTGGCGCGGTCGACGAGCAGCGGCTCGTAGAGCCACGCGCCCGTGTTGATCAATCGCGGTCCGCGCGCATCGGGCCACGGCTCATCGCCGATCGGCCCGCGGCGGTGCACATGACCGAAGAGCACCCACTCTGCGTCGATGCCCAGACGCTGCAGCACCCGGGCCATGGCCGGCGTCGCGCAGCGGCGCATCTGCACATCCAGCAGCTTGGCCGTCACCGGCGCCATGCCGGTGTTGAGCATTATCTGCGGCAACACGCGCAACCGCTCGAGCGTGGTCTGGATGACGGTCGCGACCGGGCGGGTGATCAGCCGGGCCGGCAACGACTCGCGCGAGCGGCCTCCCCGCCGGTGCAGGCGCTCGTACTCCATCGGCGTGGTCGCACGCGCGTCGTGCCCCGCTCTCCGCAGCAGCCCGACGGCCGAGTCCGGCCTCAGGTGGTGGTCGAGATAGTGGCCGTGCGTCGCCCAGATCCCGTCGCCGAGCCACACCCCCGGGTAGCTCACGCGAGTCCGCGCCGGGGCCAGCCACGACGTCAGACGCTCCAGTGCCGGGCTCGCCGTCGGCGGCACCGCGTGGGAGGCCTCGAGCCTCGTGCCCTGCGCGAGCGCCCAGCTACGCAGCAGCGGGCCGTCGTGGTTTCCGGGCACCACGACCACCTCCCGGTCGGGCCCCAGGCTCTGGCCGAGCGCACGCAGCACGGGCGCGGCCGCCACCATCGAGCGCCGCGGCTGGCGGTGCATGAGCTCGACGGTGTCGCCGAGCAGCACGACCCGCTCCACTCCGGCACAGGCAGCGAGCAGGCGCTCGCGGATCGCCGGCAGTCGCAGCACGTCGCGCCGGCCACGGTTACCCAGGTGCAGATCGGAGATGACGAGTGTGCGCACGGCGGCGCACGATAGGGGTTCCTACGCGGTGACCAGCGTCTCGAAGTGCAGCATGACGCCCCGCGCCACGATGAGCACCGGTGAGGTCGCTTCCTCGATCGCGTTGGCCGCGTGCGAGCTGAGCATCACCCGGCCCACCGGCGCTTCGCGGCGGGAGCCGACGATCAGGAGGTCGACGCCGCGGTCGCGGTCGATCACGGTGGCATCGAGACGATCGGCGATGGAGAAGGCGGTTTCGATCCCGGCCTCGTCGGCGGTGCCACGCAGGACGCCGACGGTGCGGATCTCCGGCCGGCCGCCGGATGCGTAGTCGGCGGGCGCGAGCGCGAGCGCACTCAGACCACCCTCCAGCAGGGTGTGGGCGGAACGGCCGACCGACACGTGACCGCGGGGCGTGCGGTAGTCAGAGCCGAAGACGATCATGTCGGCCTGCTCTGCGCCCGCCAGCCACGCCAGGCCAGCGCCCGTCGATGCGTTGAGGACCACGCGGCGTGGGAGATCGGGCTCCTCCAACCAACCGGCCCCCCGCTCCAGCATGGCGTGCGCGTCGCGGTGAGCGAGCTCCTCGTCGTCGGGACGGCGGTGGACGAAGTGGCGGACGTAGGCGAGCGTCAACCTCGCGCCGGCATCACGCAGGGTGCGGCCCAGCATGAGCGCGTCGCGGTCGTTCTGAGTGTCGTCGTAGGAAACGATCGCGTGCGGTGTCATCTCGGACGTCCTCTCCCTGGATTCAGCGTGATCTGTCCGGCCTATCTGGCCGCAGCGTCGCAGTCTCATGCTCATCAGGACCAATGAAGTTGATCATGATGTCGATAAGATTTGCTAATGCTGAACCTGCGCCGGCTCCGGGTGCTCTGCGAGGTCGTCAGCCGGGGCTCGTTCTCAGCGGCGGCGGACGCGCTGTCCTACACGCAATCGGCCGTCTCCCAGGCGATTGCACGGCTGGAGGCGGAGACGGGTGCCACGCTCGTGATCCGCGACCGGCGCGGAGTCCGCCCGACGGCGGCGGGCACGACGCTCGTCACCCACGCCGAATCGATCTTCGCGCAGGTCGAGGCCGCCGAGGCGGAGCTGGCGGCGGTGCTGGGCGTCCGTGCCGGCCGGCTCCGGGTCGCGTCCTTCCCGTCGGCGGGGGCGACGCTGATGCCGTTGGCGGTGGCCGCCTTTCGCCGTGCCCATCCCGATGTCGCGCTCACCCTCGCCGAGGGCGAGCCCGAGGAGATCGGGCCCCGCCTGCGCGCCGGCGAGTTCGACCTGGCGCTGCTGTTCGAGTTCCCGGGCGTGCAGCCTCGGCGCGAGCGGCCCGGTGCCGGCCTGCGGGCGGTGACGCTGCTGGAGGACCCCATGGATGTGGCCCTGCCCGCCGACCATCCGCTGGCCGCCAAGCCGGCCCTGACGCTGGCCGATCTGCGCGACCAGCAGTGGGTCCAGACGTCGGTGAAGAGCCCGTGCGCCCGGCACGTCGTCCGCTCGTGCCTGGCCGCGGGCTTTGAGCCATACGTCGCGTTCGAGTCAGACGACTACGACACCGTCCAGGGTCTGGTGGCCGCCGGCGTGGGGGTGGCGCTCATCCCGCGGCTGGCTCTCACCCGCGTGCACCACGGGATCGTGGTCCGCGCGCTGGCACCGGCGAGCCCGATGCGCCAGGTCACCGCGGCGACCATGTCGGCCCGCGGCGTGGCCCCCGCCGCCAAGGCGATGATCAAGCTGCTCACCGAGGTCGCCCGGCGCTACACGGTCACGCTGCCCGCGGCGTGAGCGGCCCCCACTCCCTCAGCC
>JBAQGP010000686.1:0-5065 GCA_049287845.1 Solirubrobacteraceae bacterium
GAGGTGGTGGCTATGAGGTGCAGCCGGGCGATACGCTGAGCGCGATCGCTGCGCGCCTGGGCGTCAGCGTCGACGCTCTGGCCGCGGCCAACGGCCTTGACCCGGCCGGCCTGCTCATCTCCGGCACCACGCTGCACTCGGCCGGCGCCTCAGCCTCGAGCGCCGCGCCGGCCACCACCGAGACGGTGTCCACGTCGCCGTCGAACGGCGCGGGGGCACAGCCGACGCCCGAGACGGTGAGCTCGTCCGAGGTCGGCTCGATCGCGGCCAGCGAGGGCGTGCCGCCATCGCTGGCCGAGGCCATCGGCTACCAGGAGAGCGGCTTCAACAACGGCAAGGTCTCGCCCACCGGCGCCGTCGGCGTGATGCAGATCATGCCGTCGACCTGGAGCTGGATCGGCCAGCACCTGGCCGGGCCCCCGCCGCTGTCGCAGGCCTCGGCGGCCGCCAACATCCGAGCCGGCTCGCTGCTGCTGCACTCGCTCCTCTCAGACACCGGCGGCGACCCGGCGATGGCCGTGGCCGGCTACTACCAAGGTCTGGGGTCCGTCCGCGCCCACGGGCTGTACTCCGACACCCAGGCCTACGTCAACAACGTGATGGCGCTGCGCCAGCGCTTCGGCGGCGGCTAGGCGCGGGCGGCGGGGACTGTTTCCCGTCAACAAGTGGTTCGCGGGCTGCGCCTTGTAGCCTGCGAGCCATATGTACTACGACGACGACGCAGACCTCTCCAAGCTCGACGGCAAGACCGTCGCGATCATCGGCTACGGCTCTCAGGGTCATGCCCACGCGCTCAACCTCAAAGAGTCCGGCGTGGACGTCGTCGTCGGCCTCCGATCGAGTTCGAGCAGCGTGGCCAAGGCCGAGGCCCACGGCCTGAAGGTGCTCGAGCCTGCCGACGCCGCCAGCGAGGGCGACATCGTGATGCTGCTGGCGCCCGACGAGCTGCACGGCCAGATCTGGGAAGCCGGGCTGCGGGACGGGATCGCCGCCGGCAACACGCTCATGTTCGGCCACGGCTTCTCGATCCACTACGGCGAGATCGTTCCGCCGCCGGATGTCGATGTGGCGCTGGTGGCGCCCAAGGGCCCCGGCCATCTCGTGCGACGCCAGTACCTGGAGGGCTCGGGCGTGCCCTGCCTCGTGGCCGTCCAGCAGGATCCCAGCGGTGACGCGCTGGGCGTGGCCCTGGCCTACGCCAAGGGCATCGGCGGCACCCGCGGCGGTGTCATCGAGACCAGCTTCAAGGAGGAGACCGAGACCGACCTGTTCGGTGAGCAGGCGGTCCTCTGCGGCGGCGTCACCGAGCTGGTGCGCGCCGGTTACGAGACCTTGACCGAGGCCGGCTATGACGCGCGCCTGGCCTACTTCGAGGTCCTGCACGAGCTCAAGCTGATCGTCGACCTGATGTACGAGAAGGGGATCAGCGGCATGCGCTACTCGATCTCCAACACCGCCGAGTACGGCGACATGACGCGCGGCCAGCGGATCATCGGCGAGGAGACGCGCGCGGCGATGAAGCAGGTCCTCAAGGAGATCCAGAGTGGCGACTTCGCTCGCGAGTGGATCGCCGAGAACCGCGCGGGCCAGGAGAACTTCAAGCGCATGCGCGCCGAGCAGGCCGGCCATCAGGTGGAGGTCGTGGGGAAGGAGCTGCGCGCCCAGATGGACTGGATCGACACAGACTTCCAGGAGTAGCTCCCGCCCCTGCGGGCATCCCATCCCGCCCTTCGCCGCCCGGCCACATGACCCAGACCACGACTGACCTCAGGATCCCTGACGAGCTCAAGCCCCTCGACGGGCGCTTCGGATCCGGCCCATCCCGCGTTCGCCGTGAGCAGCTGCAGTACGTGGCCGGCCCCGGCGCGGCCATCATCGGCACCTCGCATCGCCAGAAGCCGGTCCGCCAGCTCGTGGGCCGCATCCGCGCCGGCATCTCCGATCTGTTCGCCCTCCCCGACGGCTACGAGGTGGTGCTGGGTAACGGCGGCACCACCGCGTTCTGGGACGCCGCCACCTGCTGCCTGATCCGCGAGCGCTCGCTGCACCTCGCCTACGGCGAGTTCTCCTCCAAGTTCGCGGCGTGCGCGAAGGCGGCCCCGTTCCTGCGCAAGCCCGTTGTCGTGGAGGCCGAGCCGGGTGACGCGCCCGCGCCGGGGGACGGGTTGGGCGCAGAGGCAGTCGACGCCATCGCCTGGGCGCACAACGAGACCTCGACCGGTGTGATGGTCCCGGTCACCCGCCCGGAAGGCTCCGACGGCGCTCTGGTCCTCATCGACGCCACATCCGGAGCGGCCGGCCTGCCTGTGAGCGCGGCCGACGCCGATGTCTATTACTTCGCCCCTCAGAAGGGCTTTGCCTCCGACGGCGGGCTGTGGCTGGCCGCAATGAGCCCGGCCGCCCTCGCGCGCGTCGACGAGCTGGCCGGCGGAACCGACGCTCGCTGGGTCCCGGACTTCCTGTCGCTGCCCACGGCGCTGGAGAACTCACGCAAGGACCAGACCTACAACACCCCCGCGATCGTCACCCTGCTGCTGCTGGAGAGCCAGCTGGAGTGGATGCTCGACCAGGGCGGTCTGGACGCGATGGTGCAACGCACCACGGCCTCCAGCACGCATCTGTACGAATGGGCCATGTCCCACGAGAGCGCCACGCCGTTCGTGTCCGATCCGGCCAAGCGATCGCTGGTGGTGGGCACGATCGACTTCGCGGAGGGCGTCGATGCCGCCGCGCTGGCAGCGACGCTACGCGCCAACGGGATCGTCGACGTCGAGCCCTACCGCAAGCTCGGCCGCAACCAGCTGCGCGTCGCGATGTTCCCGGCCACCGACCCCGCTGACGTGCAGGCGCTCACCGCGTGCATCGACTGGGTCCTGGAGCGATCGTGACTCGGGTGCTCGTCGCCGAGAAGATCGGCGCCTCGGGTGTCGACCTGCTGCGCGAGCACTTCGAGGTCGATGTCGGCGTGGGCTGGGACCGTGCCGAGCTCGAGCAGCGGATCGGAGAGTACGAGGGCATCCTCATCCGCTCAGCGACCAAGCTCGACGGCGACCTGCTGGCCAAGGCCACGCGACTGCGCGCGGTGGGGCGCGCCGGCGTCGGCGTGGACAACGTCGACGTCCCGGTGGCGACAAAGCGCGGGATCGTGGTCGCCAACGCGCCCGAGTCCAATGTCATCACCGCCGCCGAGCACACCATGGCGTTGCTGCTGGCGCTGGCCCGCAACGTCCCTCAAGCTCACGCGTCGCTCACCGGCGGGGCCTGGGAACGCTCCAAGTTCTCCGGCGTGGAGCTGTACGAGAAGACCCTGGGGATCCTCGGCTTTGGCCGCATCGGCCAGCTCGTGGCCCAGCGAGCCCGCGGGTTCAACATGCACGTGATCGGCTTCGACCCCTACGTGTCGGCCGAGCGCTACCGCGAGCTGGGCGTCGAGCAGGCCGCCGCGCCCGACGACGTCTACGCGTCCGCGGACTTCATCACCCTGCATCTGCCAAAGACACCGGACACCGAGGGCTGGCTGAACGCCGAAGTGCTGGCCAAATGCAAGGACGGGGTGCGGATCCTCAACGTGGCCCGCGGGCCGCTGGTCGTCGACGAGGACCTCAGGGCCGCGCTCGATTCGGGCAAGGTGGCCGGCGCCGCGCTGGACGTGTTCCGCTCGGAGCCGATCACCGATCACCCCCTCTTCGGCTATTCCAACGTCATCGTGACCCCGCACCTGGGCGCGTCCACGGCGGAGGCCACCGACCGGGCCGGCTACCAGGCAGCCGAGCAGGTGGTGGCCGCGCTGGCGGGCGGCGTGGTGACCAGCGCGGTCAACGTACCCGCGATCCCCGCCGAGGACCTCGAGGTGCTCGGCCCCTACGTCGCCCTGTGCGAGTCACTGGGGCGGATCGCGGTGGCGCTGGCGGTCGCCGAGGGCGGTTCGGTGGACGGGATCGAGACCCAGTATTTCGGGCGCCTCGCCGACCGCGACACGCGACTGCTGTCCATCCAGGCGCTCCTCGGCGCGCTGGGCGGTCACACCGAGGAGGATCTCAACGCCGTCAACGCCCACGTGGTGGCCGAGGAGCGCGGCATCCGCCTGGTGGAGACCAAGCACTCGACGGCGCGCGAATACACCGACCTCGTCCGCGTGCTGGTGACCGCCAGCGGCCGCACGGTGCGGGTGGCCGGCACGCTGTTCGGCCAGCGCAACCGCCCGCATCTGCTCGAGGCGTGGGGGCACCGCTTCAACGTCCAGCTCGAGGAGCACATCACGCTGTTCCGCTACCAGGACCTGCCGGGGATGCTCGGCCGGGTGGGGACGCTGTTCGGCCAGCACGGGGTCAACATCATCTCCGCGGCGGTCGGGCGCCTGCCCGACGAGGGGTCCGACGACGAGGGTCACCACGCGGCGATGGCGATCACCACCGCATCACCGGTGCCGGCTGAAGTGGTGGGGCAGATCGTCAACAGCGAGGGCTTCGTCGCCGGTCACACCGTCGCGCTGTAACCCGCGCGACGAAATCTGACAGGCGGGGTGCAGCTCTGCACGCGCCACCGTCCAGACCCACGCGCGGGCTGCGGGGTGCAAGGCATTGCTACGCTGTGCGTCGAATGTCGCTGAGCCTCGATCTCCGACTTCTTCTCCTCCCCCGCAAGGGGGAATAGCGCGTGGGCGGCCGCACGTAGCCGCGAGATCACACACCGAGAAGAGTCCGAAATTCGAGCCACCGAAGGATGCGACATGACACCACCTGACGATCCCAACCGAGTACTGATCTTCGACACGACGCTGCGTGACGGGGAGCAGTCGCCCGGCATCTCGCTGAACACGCAGGAGAAGCTGGAGATCGCCCAGCAGCTCGCCCGCCTGGGCGTCGACGTGATCGAGGCGGGATTCCCGATCACGTCACCCGGTGACTTTCAGGCCGTGGAGGCGATCGCCCGGACCGTGGACGGCCCTGTGATCGCCGGCCTGGCCCGCACCCACGTCGCCGACATCGACGCCGCCTACAACGCGGTCAAGGACGCCGCCCACCCGCGCATCCACACGTTCATCTCCACGTCGGACATCCACATC
>JBAQGP010000687.1:0-2480 GCA_049287845.1 Solirubrobacteraceae bacterium
GGGCAAAGCCGCCCGCGGCCAGTCCCAGCACGCCGACGACGAGCGCAACGATGGTCAGCACCGAGGTGCCGCCACCGCCCCCGCTCAGCGACGACGCAGCCTGGATCGTGGGAGCCGGCGACTCGGAGGACTCCGGTCCCGTCCAGTCCACGATGGACCCGTCGGAGTAGGTCTGCTGGACGTGGAAGGTGTAGCTCCCGGGCCTGGCGGGCTGGGCCAGGAACTGGAACATGGAGTCCTGGCCGGTCGGCGTCCTGCCCCCCGTCCACGTGACCTGCTGGACGACGGCGTTATCGCCCGATCCCGCGGACTTGGTGCTCTGGGTCCAGCCCGCCGGCGGCGGGACGAAGGAGTCGATCCCGAAGCCGTTGGGAACCGTGAGCACGATCTTGGTGGTGCTGGCATTCGACTTCTCGGTGGGCACGGCGAGGGAGTAGAGCTGGAGCTCCCCGGAGAGCGACACCGCCGGGCTGACGCGCGCGTGGGCGAGCGCCACCGCCGGTACTCCGAAGACCATGAGCAGCGCAAGAACCGCGGTCCGCCTCACGGGTCCTGCCGCGAGCTGTGCTTTCACTTTGACTGTTCTCCTTGCTGGCCGTTGCCCGTCCGGCTGCGCGTTCGTGAAGCAGCGAGCACGGCAGGCGGCCGTCGATGAGCTCTGACGTGGTGCGACGCCGGGACCCGTGATGAGCCCCGGGCGCGCTCACACCGGAGGTCCGCGACCGCACCACCCCAGCGCCAGCGGCGCGGGGCGGGGCAGAGAGATGCCGGCCGGGCGGCCCGGTACGACGCCCGGTGGGGAGGGGGCACGCGCGGGGGCCATCCGGCGGGCGGCGACCTCGTGCAGTACCCAGCGGGCACCGTGCAGGAGCGCGGCGAGGACCAGTCCGACGCAGACGGCGGCGGGGATCGCCCACCAGCCGCCGTAGCCGAAGATCCCGGCCAGACCGGCCGGGTGTCCGGTGGCCAGCAGACCCTCGAGGAACTCCTGGCCGCTGTAGATCGCCACCAGGCTGGCGGCGCAGATGACCCACAGCGCGACCAGGGAGAACCCGTAGCGCGCCATCGAGGTGTGGCCGTTGAACGCCCGGCCCAGCGCCGATAGAAAGGCGCCGATCCCCCAGGCCAGTGCCACCACGATCCACGGCGCGACCGAGTGCAGGTAGGAGTGGCCCTGCCGCTGAAGCTCCGCCCCCGCGCCGCTGCCGAAGGCGAGCCAGTAACGCAGTTGGTGCACGGCGACGGCCGCGGCAGGGAGCACCGCGGCACGCGCCAGCCCGCGTGCGGCCGACCTCCGATCAGCCTCGGCGATCATCGTGTCGACAGACAATACCGGCGCCGTGGCTTGCGGTCTGACACGTGGATCGGCGCGAGCGGGACCACTGCGACACCCGGAGCGCAACCGCCGTCACGGCCAGATCGGCGATGATCTGCGCCCATGACCGAGCCCGCGCAAGCTCGGACCGTCCCGGGGCGAGTGCCCGTCGTGCTGTGCTCCCTGCGCGGATATCGCCGCTCCTGGCTGGTCACCGACGCGCTCGCGGCGGCACCGACCGCCTCGCGGGATGCCTGCTGCTGCTTTACGCCCACCCCTGACCCGCATCGTCACCCTCAAAACATCAGATGTCTCGATCGCCCAAGGCACCACCGAGATCACTCTCGGTCGCGGCACCGTCCAGCTACCCGAGCCCCTTGGCAACGCCATCCGCGTTTCTCTTGACCACCGAGGTGAGCTCCGGGGCACGGACGACACCTGGCTGCTCGCTGGTCGCCACGCCGGACGCCACCTCAGCGCCGACGCGCTGGGGCAGCGGCTGCGACGACTGGGCATCAACCGCGCCGTCAACGGCCGCCACGCCGCGATGCTCGCCCTCGCCGCACGCGTCCCCGCACCGATCCTCGCCCGATGCATCGGCATCGACCAGAGCCGCGCCGCGAACCGGTCGCGCCTGGCGGGCGACACCTACGCCGATTACGTTCGCGTCCGCCAAGCCGACGACCTCCCAACCCGCTCACACACGGCCGCTGCTGATCGGATCTAGATTCAGATCCAGCGGCGCCGACGATCCCCTGCTGGTTCGGCCGCGCCGATGAAAGCAGAAGCGGCAAGCTCGGACCCGCCGGGGGCGATCAGGCGGAAATGCGCGCCGGGGGGAACCCGACGGCTTGCCCGGCGGCTTCATCCCCGAACCCCCGTCCACTCCTCCATCCACCCAGCCGGTGTGCCCATCGCCACTCCCCGTGTCGAGGTGTTGCGACGATCCCTTGAGTTCAGGCCCTTTGCTTCCGAGACTCACCGCGCGAACGCCCAGGAGTAACCGCGCGTATCGCGCGTCGAGGTCAGGCAGCCGCTGTGACACGCAACTCGCGGGACAAGCTAGCTGTTCGCCGCGTCGTGAACCGTCACTGTTGACGGAAGTGCCGTGGCCTCCTGATCCACTCGGCCAAACGTCGCCGAAGCAGCGCCAGCCGGAGTGGGT
>JBAQGP010000688.1:0-3630 GCA_049287845.1 Solirubrobacteraceae bacterium
GAGCTCGACCAGGTCCAGGCCGGTGACGAGCTCGGTGACCGGATGCTCGACCTGCAGGCGCGCGTTCATCTCCAGGAAGAAGTGCTCGGCGGGGTTGACGAAGTCGGCGATGAACTCAACCGTGCCGGCGTTGACGTAGCCCGCGGCACGGGCCAGGGCCACCGCCTCCTCGCCCAGGGCCGCGCGCAGCTCGGGCGAGACCACGGGAGAGGGGGACTCCTCCATGACCTTCTGATGGCGGCGCTGAAGCGAGCATTCGCGCTCGCCGAGGTGAAGGACATGTCCGTGGGTGTCGGCGATCACCTGCACCTCGAGGTGACGGGCGCGCGGCAGGAAGCGCTCGATGAACACCCGGTCATCACCGAAGCCGGCCTTCGCCTCGCGGCGCGCCGACTCCAAGGCGGCGTCGAGGTCCTCGGGACGCTCCACCACGCGCATCCCGCGCCCGCCGCCCCCGGCAGCGGCTTTGACCAGCAGGGGGTACGCATCCCGTCCGGCCGGGGCTCGCGCCTCGTCCTCGGTGAAGCTCGGGACCACCGGCACCCCGGCGCCGCCGGCCGCCTCCTTGGCGCGCAGCTTGTCGCCCATCAGCTCGCCCGCCTCGGGCGGTGGGCCGATGAATGTCACCCCGGCGTCGGCACAGGCCCGGGCCAGCGCCGGGTTCTCCGAGAGGAATCCGTACCCGGGGTGCAGCGCCTGGGCGCCCCACTGCGTGGCCGCGCCCACGATCGCGTCGATGTCCAGGTAGGACGGGACCTGGACCGCGGACATGGCCTCGCGCATGAAGGGCGCGTGGCGGTCGGCGGAGGTGTAGACGGCGACGGAGCCGATGCCGAGACGGTGCAGGGTGCGGATCACCCGGCGCGCGATCTCGCCGCGGTTGGCGATGAGCACGGTCTCAAACATCACAGTGCTCCCGGGTCACGCACGGCTTAGCTCTCCTGGTGAGCCCAGCGGTGCCAGTCCACCGGACCGGCGACGAGCGTGTGGCTGCCCAGGGGACGGCCCAGGTGATACTGCACCGCCCGGCAGGCCCTGAGGAGCTCGCGCAGGTCGATGCCGGTCTGCACCCCCATCTCGTGCAGCATGGACACGACGTCCTCGGTGGCGACGTTGCCGGTGGCGCCGGCCGGCACAGGGCAGCCGCCGAGCTCGCCGAAGCTCGACTCAAACGAGTCGATCCCGGCCTCCAGGGCGGCGTACACGTTGGCCAGGCCCTGCCCGCGGGTGTTGTGGAAGTGGGCGGTGAGCTCGATGTCGTCGGGCCCGCCCAGACGCTCGCGCGCGGCGGCAAAGAATGCCCTGACCTGGCGGGGATTGGCCATGCCCGTGGTGTCGCCGAAGCCGATCTCCTGCGCGCCCGCGGCGGCCAGCCGCTCGGCGATCTCCAACACGCGCTCGATCGGCACCAGCCCCTCGTAGGGACAGCCGAAGGCGACCGAGATGACGCCCTCGCAGCGCAGGCCCGATTCGCGAGCGCGGCCCAGCACGCGCTCCAGGCCGACCAGCGAGTCCTGCATGCCGCGGTTGACGTTGCGCAGGTTGTGGGTCTCCGACGCCGACATGAACACGTTGATCTCGTCGAAGCGGTCGCGCAGCTCGAGCGCCCGGTCCAGACCCCGCTCGTTGGGGATGAGCACGGAGCGGCTCACCTCCTCGGGGATGTCGACGGCCTGCAGCACCTCGGCGGCATCGGAGAGCTGGGGAATGACATCGGGGCGGACGAAGCTGGTGATCTCCAGCCGGCGCACGCCCGTCCGGGCCAGAGCATCGATCAGCTTGACCTTGGTCGCGGTGGGGATGACCTCGGGCTCGTTCTGGAACCCGTCGCGCGGGCCGACCTCCCGGATCCGGACCTCCAGCGGCAGGCCGCCGGCGCTATCGAGCTGGGTGCTCACGCCCCCAGCGCCCGGGCGATGACCATCTGCTGGACCTCGTCGGTGCCCTCGCCGATGGTGAGGATCTTGGCGTCCCGGTAGAAGCGGCACACCGGGTACTCCTCGATGTAGCCGTAGCCGCCGTGGATCTGCACCGCCTCGTCGGCGGCCTTGACCGCCAGGCGGCCGGTCTTGAGCTTGGCCTGTGCCGCCACCAGCGAGAAGGGCCTGCTCTGGTCCTTCAGCCACGCCGCGTGGTAGACGAGCAACCGCGCCGCGGCGATCTCCGTGGCCATGTCAGCGAGCTTGGCCTGGATCGCCTGGAACTTCGAGATCGGCTTGCCGAACGCGCGGCGCTCCTTGTCGTAGGCGAGTGCCTGGTCAAGGGCGCCCTGGGCCAGGCCGACGCCCATCGCCGCCACGCCGATGCGTCCGATGTCGAGCACCTGAAGGAACTGATGAAAGCCCTTGCCGCGATGGCCCAGCAGGTTGGCCTCGGGCACGCGGCAGTCGGCGAAGGTCAGCGGCCGGGTGTCCGAAGCGTTCCAGCCCATCTTGCGGTAGGGCTGGGCCTGCTCGTAACCGGCGGTCCCGTTGGGGACGATGAGGTTGGAGATCTCGTCGTCACCGGTGCGGGCGGTGATGCACACAACCCCCGAGATGTCGGTGCCCGCGTTGGTGATGAACTGCTTGGCCCCGTTGATCACCCAGTCGCCGGCCTCGAGGCGTGCGCGGGTCCTGGTGTTGCCCGCATCAGACCCCGCCTCGGGCTCGGTCAATCCGAAGGCCCCGAGGATCTCGCCCGCGCACAGCCGCGGCAGCCACTCCCGCTTCTGCTCGTCGGTGCCGAACAGGTAGATCGGCTGGGTGCCCAGTGAGGTGTGGGCGCACAGCGTGATGGCGACGCTCGAGTCCACCCGGGTGAGCTCCTCGACGGCGATGGCGTACTGCAGGCTCGAGCCTCCGGCGCCGCCGACCTGCTCGGGGAAGGGAATGCCCATCCACCCCAGCGCGGCCATCTTGGCGACGATCTCGTAGGGGAAGGAGTGGGTGCGGTCAAGCTCCTCGGCCGCCGGCGCCACCTCGGCCTGCGCGAACTCCCGGACGGTGCGCTGGAGCAGTTGGGTCTGATCATCGAGCGCGAAGTCCATGGCCGGGCGACTATAGCGAATCTCCATTCGAAGTCCGAATAGCTATTCGGTAAACTCCTGACGGTGTCCGTCAGACCCACCCGGCCCGCGCTGCGCCAGCGCTATGACCGCCGCCAGCAACAGGTCGTCTACCAGGCCGCCAGGGTCTTCGCCCGCCAGGGCTATGACCAGACGACGATGCAGGAGCTGGCGGCGAGCATGGACCTCGCCACCGGGGCGCTCTATCACTACTTCAGCGGCAAGGAGGAGCTCCTCACCGCCATCTGCGACCAGCTCATGGAGCCATTGCTCGAGCAGGCCCGCGAGCTGCTGGACGCCGATCAGGACCCCCGGCAGCAGCTGCGTGCGCTGGTACGGAGGTGGGTCTGCCACGTGGTCGAGCACCGCGACCACATGCTCGTCTTCCAGCAGGAGCGCCACCTGATCGAGTCCGGCGATCGCTGGCGCAAGGTGCGGGCCTCGCGCAAGGCGTTCGAGCGCCTCGCCGCGGCGGCGCTCCAGCGGGTGCGGCCCGACGGGGACTCCCGGCTGGCCCTGCTGGCCCTGCTGGGGATGGTCAACCACACGGCCCAGTGGTACCGGCCGCGCGGGGACCTGTCGCC
>JBAQGP010000689.1:0-2178 GCA_049287845.1 Solirubrobacteraceae bacterium
GGCGGGATCCGGGTCGGCTCCGAGCTCCGGGGGACCGAGCTCGCCCTCGCGCACGAACTGGATCGGCGTCCCGTCCGCCGGGCCGGGGATCGACTCCACCGCGCGTCCGCCGAGCGTGGAGATACCCAACCGCGGCAGGCGCAGGGCCTCGTCGTAGGCGCGGGTGCCGAAGGCCAGCACATCGAGCGGCTCGTGGGCGTGGAGCGTGTGCTCCCCGCCGCGCGCCAGGTAGACGATGCAGTCCCCGGCTCGGATCGGCGCGGTGCGGCCTCGCTGCCACGAGACTCCGGACCCGGCGAGCACATAGAAGATCTCCTCCGAGCGCCCGTGCTCGTGCGCGGGCGTCGACCAGCCGCCGGGCTCGATCTGGATCCGCCGTACGCCGATCGTCTCACAGCCCGCCGCCTCCCCCAGCATCGTCCAACGGTTGCGCAGATGCCCGAGCGCGTAGTCGCGCGTGGGCGCCTCGTCGAAGTGCGTGAGCCCCATCGCCTCTGGACCGGTCGCTCAGCCGTCGTCGTGCGGCGGGCCGCCGGGGGCGCTCGACGCGATCTGCGCCCGCGGATGAGCGTCGAAGTACACGTCGCGCAGCCTGTCGGCGGACAGGTGGGTGTAGATCTGCGTGGTGCCGATGTCCGCGTGGCCGAGCATCTCCTGAAGCGAGCGCAGGTCGCACCCGCCCGCGAGCAGATGGGTGGCGAACGTGTGACGCAGCGTGTGCGGGCTCATCCGCTGCTCCAGCCCGGCGCTGCGGGCGTGGGTCTGGACGATCCGGTACAGCCCCTGGCGCGAGAGCCCGGCGCCGCGCACGTTGACGAACACGTGGAGCTCGTCGCGGATGCCCACAAGCCGGGGACGGCCGTGCGCCAGGTAGACGTGGAGCGTCTTGACCGCCTTGGAGCCGATCGGGACCAGGCGCTCCTTGGAGCCCTTGCCGCGTGCGCGCAGCATCCCCGCCTCCAGGTCGAGCTCGGACAGCTCCAGGGTGATCGCCTCAGACGCGCGCAGCCCGCAGGCGTACATCGTCTCCAGCAGCGCCCGGTCGCGCAGGGCGGCCGGCGACGTCCCGCGGGGTTGGGAGAGCAGGCGGTTGACCTCGTCGCGGCTGAGCACCTGGGGCAGGCGCCCACGAGAGCGCGGCGGGCGCAGCTCCGCGGTGGGGTCGTGATCGATGATCTGCTCGCGGCGCAGGTGGCGGTAGAACGAGCGCAGGCAGGCGATCTTGCGCTGCAATGTCGCGGGAGCCACCGGTGGCTTGTCGTCATGCCCGTCAGCCAGCTCGGACACAAATGCGCTGAGGTCGGCGGGTGAGACCTCCAGCGGATCGCGGCCGCGGCGGGTCAGGAACAGGCCGAACTGCTGAAGATCGGAGCGGTAGGCCTCGAGCGTGTTGCGCGAGAGCCCACGCTCGAGCTCCAGCGAGGCCAGAAACTCCAGCGTCAGGTCGGTGAGCCGGCGCTGCACCGTGGATGCCTCGGCAATGGCCATCTGCGGCCGTATTCGCCCCGCTCCAGGGCGTCTCCTGCGGCTGGGCGCGCTCTGTCAGCCGGCGCTGAAGCGTCCGCGCTCGCGCTCGCGGGCGAGCCAGAGCAACGCGATCAGGGTCTTGGAGTCCTCGGACTCGTCGAGCGCCGCATCGAGGTCCTCCAGCGGCCAGGCGACGATCTCGATCCGCTCGTCCTCCTCGCCCTGGGCCTCCTCGCCGGCGTCGCCGAGCTCGGTGGCCAGAAACAGCCAGACGCGCTCGTCGCTGAAGCCGGGGCTCGTGTAGAACGCCTCCAGCTCCTCCCAACGATCCGCCTGCTTGCCGATCTCCTCGACGAGCTCACGCTGCGCACAGGCCATGGGCGCCTCGCCGGGGACGTCGAGCTTGCCCGCGGGGATCTCCAGCGAGGCGGTCATGCCCGCTGTCTCGCGCGGCTGGCGGGTGAGCCAGACGTGGGTCTCGTCGACGGCGAGGATCCCCACCGCCCCGGGATGCCACACCTTGTCGCGGGCGACCACGGCGCCATCGGCGTGGCGGAAGTGCTCGACCCCCGCGGTGACGACCGCGCCGCGCCACATGATCTCGGAGCCGACCGCCTCAAAGCCGCTCATGTCGCGATGCCGCCGTTCGCGTGGGCGGCGGGTGCGCCCGCGGCCGCCGCGGCACCGCCCACACCCGGCGTGCCCGCACCT
>JBAQGP010000690.1:0-6642 GCA_049287845.1 Solirubrobacteraceae bacterium
GCGTCGGCGTGAGCGGCGGACAGGACGTCGGCGACGTCGCGCACGGAGCCGGCCGGCGCCTCCAGCTGGCGGAAGGTGTATGCCGCGATGGTCGCGGCCGCGGTCTCAGAAGACAACGTCTTCCTCCGACCGCGACAGGACGACGGCGCCGGCCTCCTCGAGCTTGCGCACGATGGCCACGATGCGGCCCTGCGCCTCCTCGATGTCGCGCTTGCGCTGGGGCGGCTGGAACTGCATCTCCTCGACGAGCATCTGCGCTCCGCGCTCGGACATGTTGGCCAGGATGCGCTGCTTGACGTCGTCGGCAACCCCGCGCAGAGCCAGGGCCAGGTCCTTCTGATCGGCCTCGCGCAGGATGAGCTGGATCGACCGATCGTCGAGCTTGGTGATGTCCTCGAAGACGAACAGCAGTCGCCGGACCTCGGCGCCGAGGCTCTCGTCGGCCTCGGTGATCTTGTCCAGCACGTTGCGCTCGGTCGAGCGGTCGGCGTTGTTGAGGATGTCGGCCAGAGACTTGATGCCGCCCGCCGCCGAGTACTCCTGCTGGACGACGTTGGCCAGCTTGGCCTTCATCACCGCCTCGACCTGCTTGACCACGTCGGGGCTGGTCTCGGACATCCGGGCGATTCGCAGCGCGATCTCCGGCTGCTCGTTCTCGGGAAGGTTGGAGAGGACCTGCGCGGCCAGCGTGGTGTGCAGGTTGGCGATGACCAGCGCCGTGGTCTGGGCGGACTCGTTGCGCAGGAACGTGACCACCTGCTCGGGCGGGGTCCTGCGCAGGAACTCGAACGGCCGCTTCTCGATGACGCTCGACAGCCGGCCGATGATCTCGTTGGCGCGCTCGGGACCCAGCGCCCGCTCCAGCACCTCGCGCGCGTAGTCCACGCCGCCGGCGTTGAGCGAGTCGTAGGCCATGACGGTGGCCGCCATCTCGGACAGGACGCCGTCGGCGATGCCGGGTTCCAGGAACTGGAGCTTGGCCATCTCCAGCGAC
The DNA here is from genome assembly GCA_049287845.1 of Solirubrobacteraceae bacterium. Lineage (GTDB taxonomy): Bacteria > Actinomycetota > Thermoleophilia > Solirubrobacterales > Solirubrobacteraceae > Palsa-465. The sequence goes on from JBAQGP010000690.1 coordinate 995, forward strand.
AGAGCCTCGATCTCGTCATCCTTGAGGCGCTCGAATACGTGCGCGGCGCGCTCGGTCCCGATCGACACGAGCAGCACCGCCGCCTTCTCACGACCGCGGATCTTGGCCAGGGCCGCCGAGGTCGCGGCGCTGGGCGCCGCCGGGACCGCCGACTGCGGCTGGAAGACTTCGACAGCCACCTAGTCCTCCTCGGTCATCCAGGCGCGCACCTGCTGGGCGACGCGCTCGGGGTCGCGCTCCACCAGGTCCTCGACCTGGCGCCGGGCGACGTTGACCGGGGACTGCAGAGCCATGACCTCGGTCGGGCCGCCACCGTTGACCATGGCCGCACCCGGCTGGCCGGCCTCCAGCGAGGCCAGGCTGCGAGGGGTCTCGAGCTCGCGCAGCCAGGTGGGCTGGCCGGCGAAGGCCTCACGCTCGCGCCGGCGCAGCATGCGCCCGGCGAAGATGAGGAAGAACAGAGACCCCAGGCCTGCGGCGCCGTACTTGGCGTACTTCATCATCGCGTTGGGCGCCGCCGTGGTCGGGGCCGTGGTGGTGGGCTTGGCGAAGGCCAGCTGACCGACCGACAGCGTGTCGCCGCGCTTGGCGTTCAGGCCCACCGCGTTGGTCACGGCCTGCTTGATGGCGGGCAGCGAGGCCGCCGGCACCGACTTGTCGACGAGCACCGACACCGTCTGGTTGAGCACGTTGCCCGGGGCGAGGATCGTGTGAGTGATCGTCTTGTCCACCCCGTACTGCGTGTTGGTGGACTTGTTGGAGTAGTTGGAGCCGGCGCCGCCGCCCGCCGCGCCCGCCGCGTAGGCGGGGATGTTGCCGGCGGTGCCCGAGACGCCCGCGGCGCTGGCGTTGCCGCCCTTGAGCGTCTCGTTCGACGTCGTCTGGGTCAGCGGGGTGCCCTTCTTGGCATAGACGAGCGCGTCCTGAGTGGCCTGGTTGGCATTGACGTTGGCGTTGACCACGACCTGGGCCTTGCCCGCGCCCAGCGTCTGGGCCAGCATCGCGTTGACCTGGCTGGTCATCGACGCGTCGTACTTCTGGTCGGCCTGTTGCTGGGTGGTGGCCCCGCTGCCGTCGCCGCCGGCGGCCGGCCACAGCAGCGAGCCGTCAGAGCCGGTGACCGTGACCTTGTTGAGCTGCAGGCCCGGGACGCTGGAGGCGACCAGCTGGGCGACTCCGCGCACGGAGGCCGCCGGAAGCTGGCTGCCGCCGAGCAGCACGGAGGCGGTGGCCGGCTGGGTCTGGTCAGAGAAGAGCTGGTCCTGGCTCGAGGGGATGACCAGGTTGACGGTGGCCGAGGTGACGCCGTCGATCGTCTGGATCGTGGAGGCGAGCTGGCCCTCGAGGGCTCGCTCGTAGGTCACCTGCTGCTGGAAGTTGCTCTGCCCGAGCTGCTGCGAGTTCAGCAGGGAGAAGCCCGGCTGCTGCGTGGTCAGCAGGCCGGCGGTGGCCAGCGCGACGCGCGCCTGGGCGGTCTGGCTGGAGTTGACTGCGATGGCCGTGCCGTTGTTCTGCAGCTGGTAGGTGATCCCCTGCGCCGAGAGGGTGCTCGTGATCTTGCCCGTCTGGGCCGGATCGATGCCCGCCTCGAGCGTCGAGTAGCTGGGCTTGGACGCGACCGACATCACGATCATCAGGAAGGCGACGCCGAGCACGAGGGAACCGCCGAGCATCACCCAGCCCTTGGGCGACATCTTCTTGGCCATCTCTCCGAAGTTGGGCATGCGTTAGACCTGAGTGTTGAAGATCGTGGTTTCGGCCGAGACGAGCTTGTCGCGGATCTGGGCAGCCAGATCCATCGACAGCGACGCGTTCTCGACCGCCGTTACCGCTTGAGTCGGGTCCGACAGCTGGCCGGTGGCCAGTCCCTGCGACGCCTGGGTGGCGTTGGCCTGCGTCTGCTCCAAGGAGCCGAGCGCGTTGCTCAGCGCGCCGCTGAAGCTCCCCGCGCCGGCCTGGCCGGCCGGATTGGTCTGCGCCGAGCCGACGCCGCCGATGGAGCCGACGCCCCATTCGCTCGGGTTCAGCTGGCCGAGTGCTCCTGAGATCGCCGGGATCATTTGAGGAGATCCAGCGTCTTCGAGTACATGGTCTTGGCCGTGCTCATCGCGGTGACGTCGGCCTGGTAGGAGTTCGACTCGGAGATGAGGTCAGTCATCTCGGTCACGGGGTTGACGTTGGGCATCTTCACGTAGCCCTGGGCGTTGGCGCCGGGGTGACCGGGGTCATAGACGAGCTGGTCGGGCGTCGGGTCGTTGACGATGCCCGCCACCTGCACGCCTCCGGGCGTCGCGCCGGACTGGCCCAGGGCGCCGGCGAGCTGAGAGCCGAAGCCGCCGCCCACCTGCTGGAGCGCGACCTCCTGGCGTTGGTAGGGCTGGCCGTTGGCGGCGTTGGTCGTCTGAGCGTTGGCGAGGTTTTCGGACGTGACATCCATCCGCACGCGCTCCGCGGTGAGGCCCGAGGCCGCCAGGTCGATTGCGTCGAAGAAGCTCATGACCCGGGCGCGCCCATCGCGGTCTTGAGAATCGACTCACGCTGCGCCGCGACGGCCGTCAGGTCTTCGTAGAGAAGGCCGTTCTCGGCCAGCTGGGCCGAGTCCTGCTCGCCGCTGACGCCGTTGCCGTCGGCGCCGACGGTGCCGGCCTGGGTGACCGGGCTGAAGTTGACCGAGCTCGGCGACTGGCCACTCTGCATGGCGTTGGCCAGAGTGCTCTGGAAGTTGACGTCCTCGCGCTGGTAGCCGGGGGTATCGGCGTTGGCCAGGTTGTTGGTCAGGAGCGTCTGGCGCAGCATCGAGCCGCGCATGGCTGCCTCGAGGGCAAGCTGAGTGGTGTCAAGGAAGGGCATGGCTTCAGGTCGCGTTGCACAGGCCCTCCTTGGGCTCTTCATGACCACTCCGTGCGGTCATTTTCTAATGTCGGCGGCTGGCGAAAAGTCTTTAGGGCAAAAGTGCGAGGACGCCCCGAAAAACTTTCCATCGCCGGGACGTCGGTCCGGCCGGCCCCCGCGCAAGCGCAGCTGAGACCGATCCATCGGGGTCGCGCAGACTGTGAAAGCAGACTCAGGCGGTGGCCGCGACGACGGAGACCCGCTGGCGCACCGGGGCATAGCCGTCGGCGGCGCGCTGAGCCTGGCGCACGCGGCCGAGCTCCAGCAGGAGCACCTCGCGCACGCGCAGGAGCTCGATCTCCACGCGCTTCTGAAGCTGGCGGCAACGCTCGAGCGTTGCCCGGGCAGCCTCCGGGGGCGCGGCCGTCAACGAGTTCTGCAGATCGGACCGCACCTCTCTCAGCACCAGAAGCTGGTCGAAGCTGCGCTCGGAGACGAGCTGCAGCTCGCGCTCGATGAGCGCGGCCAGCGCCTCGTAGGGCTCCAGGGAATCAGCGCTCATCGATCGGCTGGTCGGCGATCGCCGCCCAGGACTCGCGGAGCTTGCCCAGGATGTCGTCGATCACGAGGATCTTCGACGGGTCCTGGTCCAGACGGGCCTGACGCAGGTGCGAGAGCGAGAAGGTGTAGATGGACTGCAGGCGGGCCGGCAGCTCGCCCTGGTCCATGTCGAGCGTGTTGCGCAGGTGACGGATGATGTCCTCGGCGCGCGTGAGCTTGTTGTGCGCGCCGGGGATGTCGTGCTCGCCCATCGCCACGGAGGCCTGGTGCAGGAAGCGCCGGGCGCCGTCGTAGAGCATCACGACCAGCTGTCCGGGGGATGCGGTCAGGATCGCGCTGGCCCGGTAGGCGTTGGGGGAGTAGGTCGCGGCGTATGTGCTCATGAGGGTCTTTCTCTCACACCAGTTTGAATTGACGAACGACTCCGCGCAGGCTCTCCGCGGTGTGCGCCAGCTCGCCGGCCGAGGCCGCGATTTGCTGCGCCGAGGCGCTGGTCTGCTCGGTGGTGGCCGAGACCTCCTCGGCCGAGGCCGAGGACTGCTCGGCGACGCTCAGGACCTCCTCGATGCTCTCCTGCATCTGGGTGCCTGAGGCGACGATTTCGGCGATCGCGGCGGTGATCCGCTGCGCTCGCTCATCCATATCCTGCACGCTTCCGGCGATGCGCTCGAACGCCTCCCGAGCCTCCTCGACGATCTGCACGCCGTCCTCGGTCTGCCGCGCGCCGGCCGCGACGACCTCGACGGTCTTGCCGGTCTCGGACTGGATCTGACCGATGAGGTCGGCGATGGAGCCGGCCGCCGACTGGGACTCCTCGGCGAGTTTGCGGACCTCCTCGGCGACAACGGCGAAGCCCTTACCCTGCTCGCCGGCGCGGGCGGCCTCGATGGCGGCGTTGAGGGCGAGCAGGTTGGTCTGCTCGGCGATCGCGGTGATGGTGTCGACGATTCCGCCGATCCTCTGGCTGGTCGCGCCGAGTTCGCGCATGCGCTCGGTGATCTCGGTGCTGGAGTCGCGCACGGCCTGCATCGCATCCGACGCCCGGCGCACCGCGCCCGCGCCGGTCTCGGCGACGGTCCGGGCCTGGCGTGCGGCGTTGGCCGTCTCCTGGGCATCGGCGGCGGACGCCTCGGAAGCCGAGGCGATCTGACCGCTGACGAGGCGTGCGTGCGCCAGCGACCGCACCTGGGTCTCGGCGCCTTCGGCGACCGAGCCGACGGCATTGGCGATCTCCCCAACGGCCATGCCCGCCTGCTGGCTTGACTCCGCCATCTCCGAGGACGCCGAGCCGACGCTGTCGGAGCTGCGGGCAATGTCCTCGATCGTGCTCGCCAACTTGGAACGCATGCGCTGGAAGGCGCCGCCCAGGACGTCGCGGTCGGAGCGGGGCTCGACGGTGACCGAGAGATCGCCGTCGGCCACCTGCTCCGCCGCGTCGGCCATCTCGTTCAGGTATGCGACTGACTTCTGAAACGCGCCGGCCAGCCGCCCCAGCTCATCCTCGCTGTCGGCTTGGATGTCGACGGCGAGATCGCCATCCGCGATCCGCTCGGCGGCGTCGGTCATCTCGCGCAGCGGCCGGATGATCGAGCGGGCCAGCCACAGCGTGATGGCGATCGCCAGCAGGATGGCCAGCACCGCCACGATCAGCACCAGGTGCTCGGAGCTGCTCGCCGCCGAGTTGGCCTGGGCGGTGATCTGCGCGGCGTCCGTCGACAGGGCCTTGCCCATGGCGTCGAAGTCGGCCTGGGTCTGGTTGGAGGCGGGGGCGTTGCTGACCGTGACCAGTCGGACCGCCAGCGTCGGGTTGCCCGCCAGCACCGCTGCGTGCATCTTCAGCGTGAAGCCGTAGTAGGCGCTGAGGTCCTGAAGCGTGGCCTGAGCCTTCGTCCTCGTCGCCGCGCTGGTGGCGTTGGCGGTCAGCCAGCGCAGCCACTCGACGGCCTGCTGGTGACCGCTGACGACCTGACCCCAGGTGACGTTGGCCAGCGGCCGCTGCGTGGGGTCGCGCAGGACCTCTAGAGCCGCGTACATGTTCATCTGGTCGTCGGCGGTGAGCCAACCCTCGTAGGCGTTGCGCTCGGCCCGGAAATCCTTGAAGACGGTGTCGACCGAGTGGACCTTTCCCCTCTGGGCGATGAGGCCGCTCGTGGCGACCAGGGCGCAGAGGGCGCCGAGCAGCACGAGGGCGATCGCCAGGCCGAACAGCCGGCCGCGGACGCCGAGGCGGCTGAGGACGCGGCGCAGGCCGGGGG
>JBAQGP010000691.1:0-2334 GCA_049287845.1 Solirubrobacteraceae bacterium
GGTGACGATGGTGTGCTGCGCCGCGGCTGCGGGCTGCGGCGGCTCGAGCTCACCGAGCTCATCGAGCACCTCGAGCGCGGCACCCAAGAACGCGGCCCAGCAGGTCTGCGCCGCGGCGCGGGGCGCCGCCGCGTCGCTCGGTCGCGCGGTGTCGCTGAAGATCACCGATCGCGATCCCACCGACGTGGAGTGCCTGCTGCGCGGGTCCGGGACACGGCTGGACCTCGTCGCCCAGCAGTCGCCGCGGGCCTGGGCGGAATGGGACACCACCCAGACCCACCTGGTCCAGGCCTACGGCGCCAGCGACGTCCATCAGGCCGCCGAGATCCCGAGGATCGTCAACGCGCCCGGCGTGCTGGTCGGCTGGGTCCCGGCGCAGCGCCTGCTGTTCGCCACCAACGGCACCCAGAGCCTGGGCGGCAGCTACGTCACGATCAAGGTGAGCGGCAGGCACCGTCACGGCAATGCCGAGGTGACGCTGGCCCGGGCGGTCAGCCTGGCAGCGCTGAAGGTCGCACCCAAGGGCCCGAACCTCCCGCCGCCGTCCTAGTGACCCCTCCCCGCGACGAGCGCTGACACGATGCCCACAACCGTCGAGGACTCGATCGCCATCCTCCTGCTGCCTGGGCCACTGGAGGGCTTTGAGCGTGAAGCGCACGCGCGCAGCCTGCTCTCGATCCCACGGGTGCTCGCGCTGGAGGCGTCCGAGCGGCGGATCCCCTCGTGGCTGCGTAACGCCATCCCGCTGCGTCAGGCCCGGCGGCTGCGGGTCCCCGGCCGGCTGCGCGTGGTCGTCCTCTATCACCCCGCTCAGTACCCCCTCGCCCGTGCGCTGTGCGGCGCACACGAGCAGGCAGAGCTCTGGTACCTGCCGCCGGAGCGGTCAGAGGTGAGCGGCCGCGATGCCGAGGAGACGCGGGAGCTCCTGGTCTCAGACTCGCTGGCCCGCGAGCGCTCCGCGTGCACTCTCACCGAGACGCCTGGCGCCGACTCATATGACGACCCCCTCCGCCTCCGGCTGCGTGAGCTGGACGTGATCAGCGGGCGCGTGTTCCTGCCCGAGATGCGTTTCGCGCGCGGCCGACGGGGCTCAGGCCACGCCTAAGGGGCCCGCGCTCACGAGGTAAGGGGTGGCGACCCTCAATGCGCTCCGTTCTCCCGATGTGCGTCCGTGCACCTCAGTCCATCCTGAGATCACGGTGTCAACGATCGAGAGGCAAGCGAGATGCACCACCAGCTCAGCGCCATCATTGCCGAGAACCGGAGCCGGGATCTCCAGCTCGCGGCGCAGCGCACCCGCGGCGTCCCCGGTACCCGCCCGCGACTCGGATCCGCGCTCAGGCGATACTTCCCACATGCGATCCCGGTTGACCAGCAACCACTTCGTGGGACGAGTCGGCGAGCTGGCCGAGCTGGAGCTCGCCGTCCGGGAGGCCAGCGACGGGCGGCCCACGCTCGTTTTGCTCGGCGGTGACTCCGGTGTCGGTAAGACCCGCCTTGTCGGCGAGCTGGAGCACCGCCTGTCGGCGGCGGCCGACGGCGGAGCGGACGGGATCCTCATCCTGCGCGGCGATGGCGTCGAGCAGGCCGACGGCGAGCTGCCCTACGCGCCATTGCTGAGTGCCCTGCGACCGCTGGTGCGCGAGCGCCATCCGGCCCTGCAGGACCTCAGCGCCGGTGGCCGCCGGCAGCTGGCGACGATCCTTCCCGGGCTGGAGGACGACATCGCGCCCGACCGAGCCGACGAGCCCCGGACCCCCAACGACCAGCTGCGGCTGTTTGAGGCGATGCTCGAGCTGATCGACTGTCTCAGCGCCATCGCTCCGCTGATCCTCATCCTGGAGGACATGCACTGGGCCGACCGCTCGACCCGCGCGTTCGCCGTGTTCCTGGCCCGCACCCTGCGCCAGGAGCGCGCGTGCGTGATCCTGACCTACCGCGCCGACGAGCTGCACCGCCGCCATCCGCTGCGACCGGTGCTCTCCGAGCTGGAGCGCCTGGAGCGCGCCCGCCGCATCCTGCTCGACCCATTCGATCGCGCCGAGATGGGCGAGGCTCTGACCGACATCCTCGGCGCCGCCCCCGACCGGGCGTTGCTGGACCGTCTGTTCACCCGCAGCGAGGGCAACCCGCTGTTCACCGAGGAGCTGCTGGCCGCCGGGCTGGACGGCCGCGGTGCCGCTCCGCAGAGCCTGCGCGACGCGTTCCTCGTGCGCATCGAGCGCCTCTCCCCCGACGCTCAGCGGGTGGCGCGCGCCGTCGCCGTGGCCCGCGCCGCCGACGAGTCGATGCTCGCCGCGGTGACCGGGGTTGACCGCGACGCGCTCCAGGACG
>JBAQGP010000692.1:0-11486 GCA_049287845.1 Solirubrobacteraceae bacterium
GTGGGCGGGAGCCGGCGAGCTTCGCGCTCTGCACGGCCGGGCCCGGACCGGCCGTCTCGCGCTGGGCCGCTGCCACGGACGGCTGCTCTACGCCGAGCAGCGGCACGCGCTGGTGGCGTTCGGGCCACCCCAGTCGGGCAAGTCAGCGGGGCTCGCCGTTCCCGCCCTGCTCGAGTGGGATGGCCCGGCCGTCGCCTCCTCGATCAAGACCGATCTGTTGGCGTGCACGCTGGCTCGCCGCCAGAGGCTGGGGCCCGTGTTCGTCTTTGACCCGTTCGAGCTGTCGGGGCTCGAGGGGCAGACGTGGTCGCCGCTGCGCGGCGCGTCGAGCTGGGACGGTGCGCTCGAGGTCGCGTGGAGGCTGGCCGCCGCGGGCGAGCTTGACCAGCGCGGCGTGGAGGGCGGGGACTTCTGGGCCGTCGCCGCCGAGCAGCGCCTGGCCCCGCTGCTGTTCGCCGCCGCGAGGACCGGGGCGGGAATGGCGGCGGTGGTGCGCTGGGCCTACGGGCAGGGCTCGCGGGAGCTGTATGAGGCGATCTCGGAGCTCACCGGAACCGCGCGCGACGAGGCCGAGCTGGAAGGCGCCCATGCAGCGTATGACGCGGTGCGCGCGTTCGAGGGCCAGGCCGACCGGACCCGCTCCTCGATCGAGGCGACAGCCCAGGGGCTCCTACGCGCCTACCGTTTCGCCCGCGTGGTGCGTTCGGCGCGCTCGTCGGAGATCACACCGGACGACCTGCTGGACGCGCGCGCGACGCTGTATCTCATCGGCGACGCCAAGGCGTCCAAACTGCTGCGGCCGATCTTCCTGGCGTTGCTGTCTGAGATCGTCGACCGCGCCTATGAGCGGGCGACCGTGGCCGGGGGGCGGCTGGAGCTGCCGCTGCTGTTGTGCCTCGACGAGGCTGGCAACGTCGCCCCGCTGCCCAACCTGGCCGAGATCGCCTCGACGGCGCCCAGCCACAACATCCAGCTCGTCTCGATCTTCCATGACCTGGCCCAGGCTCGCAGCCGCTACGGCCGTCAGGCCGAGACCGTGGTCAACAGCCATCGCGCGCGGATGCTGCTGCCGGGGGTGGCCGACCTGGAGACGTTGCGCTACTTCTCGGGGCTGGCCGGGGAGGAGGAGACGCGCGAGACCACGCGCACGCTGCACGCGGACGGCGGCTCGCGCACGATCGGAGTCCGCCGCCGCCCGCTGGTGGCACCCGAGGCGCTCCGCCAACTGCCCCCCGGCCACGCGCTGTTGCTGTATGGGCGGATCCCACCCGCGGAGGTGCGCCTGCGGATGTGGTTCGCAGACCATCGACTGAGGAGGCTGGCCGCATGAACTGGCACGGACCCGACGACTGGCGAGACGATCTGCCCCAGGACGATGGGTGGTCCGAGGAGGACGCGATCCGCTGGCCGCTGACCTGGCGGGGCCTGCTCCCCCGCGAGCGGTGGTTGTGGTTCGAGCGACTGTGGGCCGACGTGTGCGATCTGCGCGTGCGCTACCGGCTGGGGGTGCGCTCGCAGTGGTGGGAGGACGACATCCAGCTGGAGGCGCTCGCCGCGCTGGCGGCGTGGACGGCGCGCTACGACTCGGGCGAATGGGATGACCCGCCGGGCAAGCTGGCGCTCCTGTTCGACATCGAGCGCGTGGCCGCGCTGCTGCGCGACGGGGTCGATCCGTTTCATCCCGACCGCGATCGCACCGCGTTCGTGCGCCATCTCATCGACCTCGGATGCCAGCCGCCGCCGAGCCGACGGCCGGTGGAATGACCATGTGGGCACAATCAGTGAGACGTGGAGCCCGTAGACGCTCAACGACAGGCGGCGTTTCCCCTGGGCGCCGCTGTCACGCTGTCAGAGCTCGACCAGGATCCCCACCCCGTGCTGGCCCGCCTGCGCGGGGCCGAGCCGGTGTCGTGGCTGCCCAGCCTCGAGGGCTGGCTGGTCACCCGTCACGACCTGGTGCTGGCGGCGATGCGCGATGCCCACGCGTTCACCGTCGACGACCCGCGCTTCTCCACCGCGCAGGTGGTGGGGCCGAGCATGCTCAGCCTGGACGGGGGCGAGCACGATCGCCACCGTACGCCGTTCGTGGGGCCGTTTCGCGCCGGCGAGGTGGAGGGGCGGTTCGCGCAGAGCACCGATGACGAAGCCAACCGGCTGATCGACGAGCTGCCGCCCGCGGGCGCCGCGGAGCTGCGACGGGCGTTCGCCGGGCCGATGGCGGCCGCGATCGTCACCCAGGCGCTGGGCCTGGGACGCGACGAGGTGGCCGACGTGCTGGCCTGGTACGAGGCGATCGTCGCCTCGGTGACGGCGATCACCTCCGGCAACGGCGCCACGGGCGCCGGCGAGGACGCGTTCGCCCACCTCAGCGATCGGCTGCGGGCGGTGATCGAGGGCGGCGATGACTCGTCGCTGCTCGCCGCAGCCGCGGGAGCGGGCGCGCTGTCGACCGAGCAGGTCATCTCCAACGCCGCGGTGCTGCTGTTCGGCGGCATCGAGACGACCGAGGGGATGATCGCCAACGCCGCGCTGTACCTGCTGGCCTCCCCGGAGCGGGCGGAGGCCGCGCGGGCCGAGCCGGAGACGCTGGGGGCATCCGTCGATGAGTCGCTGAGGCTGGAACCCGCGGCGGCGGTCGTGGACCGCTACGCCACCGCGGACGTCGCTCTCGGAGATGCGGAGATCGCGCGGGGCGACCTGGTCCGGCTGTCGCTCACGGCCGCCAACCGCGACCCGGCGGTGTTCGCCGATCCCGATGTGTTCGACCCCGGCCGGGCGAACCTGCGCCGTCATGTCGCCTTCGCCCAGGGCCCGCACGTCTGCGTGGGCGTGCACCTCGCGCGTTTGGAGGCGCGCGCCGCGCTGGGCGCGTTGCTGGGGCGGCTGCCGGGGCTCACCCTGGACCCATCGCGTCCGGCTGCGATCAGGGGATTGGTGTTCCGCAAGCCGTGGCGGCTGGATGTGGTCTGGGACTGAGGTCGCGGGTTCACCCAGCCTCCCCAGCGTCGTTGACGTGCGCCCTCGGGTGCGCGAAGGCCCCGCGGACAAGCGCCCGAGGACTACTGCTCGGGCTCGTTGCGCCCCAGCAGCCGCAGCTCGTGCCCCAGGCCGATCTCCGGACCGCCGATCAGCTCCCAGGCGCGGGCGATCCCGATCAGGAAGCTGACGATGACGACGATGGCGACTGTGCGGGTCGCGCCGACATCGACTGTGCTGCCGATGGCGCTGACCCCGGCGGTGAGCTGGATGACGAAGGTCACCGCCTGGACGACGAGGAAGAGGGCATCGCGCGGGCGCGCCCCGTGCTCGCGGCGCAGCCGGATCAGCGAGAGCACCGACGCCGCCACGAAGAACAGGCCGAGGATCGCGGCGACGGTCGCCGGCCAGGCGACGCCGATGCCGGGGATGAGGACGAACAGCGACACCGCCAGCGCGTTGGAGAACGCGGTCAGGGCGGCCGAGGCCCGCACGCGGTGCACCTGGCTCTCGCCCCCCTTGGCCAGTCGCTCCTGCGTCACCGAGACGGCGACGAACAGCAGGCCGACGAGCGCTCCGGCCACGCCGGCGGCGGCCACGAAGAAGTCGTGGAAGCTCTCGGGGATCACGGGCGAGCCGGCGGCCGGCGCTAGGCGCGCTCGACCATCACCGATGTGGCCTTCACCGTCGCGGTGGCCGCGACGCCGGGCGCCAGGGACAGCTCCTCCACGGAGTCCCGGGTGACCGCGGCGGTGATGAGAAACGGTCCCGCCTCGATCTCCACCAGCGCCATCACGCCATCCACCTCGACCGAGCGCACCACTCCGGTCATGCGATTGCGCGCCGACAGCCGACGGCCGGTCTCATGGCGCTGGGGCCGGCGCGTGAGCCGGTTGACCTCCTCGGCGGTGACCATGCGACGATTACGAGCGTCGCGGAAGGTCTTGAGCTTGCCCGCGCGGTCCCAGCGCCGCAACGTGTCGGCGCTGACGCCGATGGCCGCGGCGGCCTCCCCCAGGGTCAGATTCGCGCTCACCTCTGGAAACATACCCTTGCCCTCCGCCACGAAAGGATCGGACGTGAAGCTCAGCGCACGCAACCAACTTGCCGGGACGGTCACGCAGGTCAACAAGGGAGCGGCCATCGCCAACGTCGCCGTCGACGTCGGCGGCCAGCGCATCGTCTCCTCGATCACCGTCGAGGCCGTCGACGAGCTCGGGCTGGCCGAGGGCACTGCGGTCACCGTGATCGTCAAGGCCTCCGACGTCATGCTCGCCAGCGAGTAACGCGCCATGGCTCTCAACTCCCGTCCGCAGAACCGCCGGCACAACCGACCGCTCTCGCTCCCGGCTGTCCAGGGGGGCGACGCCGAGATGCCGATCGATCGGCTCGGGGACGTCGGGGTCGGGACCGAGGCGGCATACGAGGTGATCTCCTCCGAACTGCTGCTCGACGGCCAGGCGCGACTCAACCTGGCCACGTTCGTGACCACCTGGATGCCCGCGCTCGGCGCCAAGCTCATGGCCGAGACCGCCGACAAGAACATGATCGACAAGGACGAGTACCCGCAGACGGCGGAGATCGAGGCGCGCTGCGTCAACATCCTGGCCGACCTGTGGCACGCGCCCGAGCAGGCCACCGCCACCGGCTGCTCCACCACCGGCTCCAGCGAGGCGGCGATGCTCTGCGGGATGTCCCTGAAGTGGCGCTGGCGTGCCCGCATGAAGGCGGCCGGCAAGCCCACCGGCACACCCAACCTGGTGATGGGCGCCAACGTCCAGGTGTGCTGGGAGAAGTTCTGTCGCTACTGGGAGGTGGAGCCGCGGCTGGTCCCGCTGGAGGGCGACACGTTTCACCTCACCGCCGAGCGGGCGCTCGCCCACTGCGATGAGAACACCATCGGCGTGGTGGCGATCCTCGGCTCCACGTTCGATGGCAGCTACGAGCCGGTCAAGGAGATCGCCGAGGCACTGGACCAGCTCGAGTCAGATAAGGGCATTCACATCCCGGTGCACGTCGACGCCGCCTCGGGTGGGTTCGTGGCCCCGTTCCTGGCCCCGGACCTGGAGTGGGACTTCCGGCTGGAGCGCGTCCAGTCGATCAACGCCTCCGGCCACAAGTACGGGCTGGTGTACCCGGGGGTCGGCTGGGCGATCTGGCGCGACGAGAACGCGCTACCACGCGACCTGGTGTTCAACGTCAACTACCTGGGCGGCAACATGCCCACGTTCGCGCTGAACTTCTCGCGGCCCGGCAGTGAGGTCCTGGCCCAGTACTTCATGTTCATGAGCCTGGGCCGTGAGGGCTACACGGCGATGATGCAGACGTTGCAGGACATCGCCCTGCACATCTCCTCAAGCGTGGCCGAGATGGGGCCCTACCGGCTCATCTCCGACGGTTCGGAGCTGCCGGTGTTCGCGTTCACGGTCAACCCGGACGTCAAGAACTACACCGTGTTCGACGTGTCCGATCGCCTGCGCGAGCGCGGCTGGCTGGTGCCCGCCTACACCTTCCCCGAGAATCGCCAGGACCTCAGCGTGCTCAGGGTCGTGGTGCGCGCCGGTATGCACATGGAGATGGCCGACCAGCTGCTCGACGCCCTGGCCGAGAAGACCAAGAAGCTCGAGTCGCTGTCGGCGCCGCTGCCCGACGGCGTCGCCAGCACGGCGACGGCGTTCGCTCACTGAGGGCGGCCTCAGAGCACATCGGCCAGCGCCCGTCCCGCCGCCTCGAGCTCGCTGAGCGTCGAGGCCACGATGACCCGGTCGAGGTCCAGGATGCGCGCGCCCATGGAGTCGAGCTCGCGCGTGCCCACCACCGCGTGACAGGGGACGCCGGCCTGACGCGCGCGGGTGGCGACCTCGGAGACGACCTTGCCCACGAGGCTCTGCATGTCCAGCTTGCCCTCCCCCGTGACCACGGCGCGGGCCGAGCGCATCCGGGCGTCGAAGCCCACCTGGTCGAGCACGAAGGCCGCCCCGGGGACCAGCTCGGCGCCAAATGCGCTCCACAGGCCTCCCGACAGGCCGCCCGCGGCACCGGTCATGGGTACGCCGCGCGGGTCGCGCTCGAACCGTCGCGCCATCGCGTGCAGCCGCGCGGTCAGCCGCTTGACGGTGCCGGCGTCGGCGCCCTTCTGGGGGCCGTAGACCTTGGCGGCATCCTCGAACGGCGTGCGCACATCACAGAGGACGATCAGCCGCGCCTCCCCCACGCCGCCGGCGCGCTCGAGCGCCGTGATCGCCCCGGCGCCCCCGTCGGTGGTGGCGCTGCCGCCCACACCGAGGTAGACGGTCCGGGCGCCCGCGGCGATCGCCACGGCGATGAGCTCACCGGTGCCGGCGGTAGTGGCGGCATAGGCGTCACGCTCGGTCTCGGCGACCAGGCTCAGGCCACTGGCGGCTGCGGTGTCCACGAGCGCCACGTCGCCCGCCAGCCCGAACTCGGCCTCGATCGGGCGGCCCAGCGGGTCGGTGACGGCAGCGTGCCGGCGCTCGGCGCCCAGCCCAGCGGTGAGCGCGTCCAGCGTGCCCTCGCCGCCGTCGGCCACGGGGCACAGATCGGCGGGGCGCCCGGCGGACTGCAGCCCGCGACCGATCGCGGCCGCCACCTCGTTGGCGGTGAACGTCCCCTTGAAGGAGTCCGGCGCGACCAGCACCGTCTCCGGGACGCCGGCGATGCGGCTCACCAGCGCGGTCAGCTCACCGGCTCGAGCACGAACACCGGGATCTCCCGGTCGGTCTTCTCCTGGTAGTCGGCGTAGTCCGGGAACGCGGCCACGGCCCGCTCCCACCACTGCGCGCGCTCCTCGCCGCTGACCTCACGGGCGGTGAAGTCGCCCTTGGCGGGCCCGTCCTGGACCTCCACCAGCGGGTGCTCGACGAGGTTGCGATACCAGCTGGGATGCTCGGGGGCGCCGCCCTTGGAGGCCACCGCGGCGTACTTGCCCTCGTGCTCGACGCGCATCACCGGGTTCTTGCGCAGCTTCCCGGAGCCGTGCCCCACCGAGGTGACCACGATCACGGACATCCCGCGCATCGATGTCCCCCGGGTCCCACCCGAGCTCTCGATCTCCTCCACCTGCTTGCGTACCCACTCGGCCGAGCTCGGCGCGTATTCACCTTGAAGCGGCATGGCGTTCTCCCGTCGTCGATTGTCAGGACTGCATCTGCTCCAGACGGCACTCCACCGGAGGCTTGTCGTCGCGCCAGCGCAGGATCCTGGTGCCGTGGCGGATCCGTCCACCGCTGGCATGGTCAAAGGTGACCTCCACCACCAGCTCGGGGCGCAGGCTGATCCACTCCAGCTCGCGCTCTGACTGCCACCGACTGGGGTCGCCGGACCCCCGCTCCCCGGTCTCATAGGGCTTCAGACTGCCGACCAGGGCACGCTTCTCGGCGGCCTTGAGCCCGGAGGAATGCCCGACCACGTGCAGCGTGCCGCGATCGTCATAGAGGCCCAGGATGAGCGAGCCGACCGTGTCCTGCTCCTTGCCCGGCCGGTAGCCGACCACGACTGCGTCGATCGTGCGCACCCGCTTGACCTTGACCATGCCCTTGCGCTGGCCCGGCCGGTAGGGCGCGCCGAGCTCCTTGGCCACGACACCCTCGCCGTCGCGCAGCCACTCCGCGGTCCCCTCGGGGTCACGGGTGAGCGGGGTCAGGTCGATGCCGGCCGCGGTGAGCTCCTCCAGCGCGGCGCGACGCTCGCCGAAGCTCAGCGCCAGCAGCTCGTCGTCCTCGCGGGCCAGCAGGTCAAAGGCGACGTAGCGCGCCGGCGTCTGCTCGGCCAGCATCTTGATGCGACTCTCCGCCGGGTGGATGCGCTGCTGGAGCGCTCCGAAGTCCTCGTGGCCGTCCTCGGAGTTGATGACGATCTCGCCGTCGATGACGTAGCGGCCGGGCGGAAAGCGCAGCTCCGGGAAGTAGCGCTCGAGCGGCTTGCCTCCACGCGACTGGATGGTGAAATGCTCGCCGTCGACGAACGCGATGGCGCGAAAGCCGTCGAACTTGGGCTCATAGGCCCACTGGTCGCCGAGCGGCAACTCCTTGCCCGAGCGGGCGAGCTGCGGCTCGATCGGGGGCTTGAGCGGGAGCGTCACCGTGGCGCCCGATGGTAGCTATGTGCGCCTCAGTAGGATCAATCCATGGCTGAGTCTCACGTCACCGCCGCCGAACAGGAATACCTGGAGTCGCTGTTCTGGCTCTATGAGGCGGGGTTGCCGATGAGCGGGGCCAACCTGGCGCGGGCGATGCAGCTCTCGGCGCCGACCGTGCACGAGATGCTCGGCCGCCTGGAGCGCGACGGGTTCATCGGGCGCACCGACGGGCGCAAGATCGCCTTCACGGACTCCGGTCGCGAGCAGGCCAAGCGCATCGTCGGCCGCCACCGGATGATCGAGCGCTTCCTCACCGATGTCGTCGGCGTGCCGTGGGATGACGTCCACGAGGAGGCCGAGAAGCTCGAGTACGCGATGACGCCGCGCTTTGAGGCCTACATCCGCAGCGCGGTCGGCGACGCTGCCACCTGCCCGCACGGCCATCCGATCAAGGTGGGCGAGCGGATCGACGGCGTGCCCCTGGCCGACTGCGAGGTCGGGGCCAGCGTCACCATCCTGCGCCTGGAGAACGAGGCCGAGGACCTGCTGCACTACCTCAAAGGCGCCGGGATCGAGCCCGGGCTGAAGGGGACGGTCGCCGCCAATGACGGCGAGGAGGTCCAGGTGCAGGCCGACGGGAGCACCGCGTCGGTCACCTTCAGCGTCGCCGAGACCGTGTCGGTCCTCGCCGACCCCTCGCCGCCAACGCGTATCGCGCTGCCCGAGCAGCTCGTGCTCGGCGGCCGCTACGGCCGCTGAGCCGCGCTACGGGCGCTGGCGGTGTGATCGGGCAGCTGCGGCGCGGCCGTCGACAGCCAGTGGTGGATCTGCGCGTACACCGCCGGGTGGTTGAGCAGATCGAAGTGCGTGGCACCGCCGACATGCGCGTACTGCTCGACCGGGAACTGAAGGCGCTCACCGCGCTTACCCTGTGACCACGCGCTGGGGCGCAGGACGGGCAGGTCGCCGAGGAGCCGGCCGGCCGCCGCGTCGGGGTCCCGCGTCAGGCTGGCGCTGACGAAGTAGTGGGTGGCGGTCTTCAGGAAGGGGACGACGGTGGCGGTGTTGGCCCAGAAGGCGTCGGGGTCGTGGCCCTCCCAGTCGGCGTCGACCACGTAGCCGTAGGCGAGGTCCTTGACGCCGACGCTGCGCACGCGGATTGGGGCGGCGAACGGCCTCAGCTCAGGGACCCGCGCCGAGGCATGACAGAGCGCGTTGGCCCCGAGCTCGAGCGGAGCGCCCTTGTGCGGGGTGCCGAGCATGAACACGTGGCGCACGCGGTCTCGCCAGGAGCCCGGCGCCGCGTAGTGGCAGGCGCCGCGGGCGACGAGGCCGCCCATCGAGTGGCCGATGAGCGCCACCTCGGCCACCTGGACCGGCCAGTGCTCGGTCAACGCGTGCAGCAGCGCGGCGAGCGCCCGCCCGTTGTGGGAGATGTGGCGGCCACTGTTGTAGCGGATGAAGATCGGCGTGTAGCCGAGCTCGGCGTACAGCCGATCGCCATAGGGCACACTGTGCGCGGCACGCAGCCGCCAGGCGTCCTCGGTCTCGCACAGCCCGTGGATGAACAGCGCCAGCCGTGGCGTGGCCCCCGGGAACGCGCGGCTCAGCGAATCGCCGTCCAGCGCCACATCACGACCGCGCACGCGGACCGCCATCGGGGTCTCGAGCGCGCTGTGATCGCGGTGCAGGCGGTCGCCCCACATCCCGTTGACCGCGCCGACGGCCAGGCGGCCGCCCGGGACGTCTGTCAGTGAGGGGGCGTGACCGGGCCGCGCCAGGCTGGCTGCGGCGGCTCCGCCCTTGACGATCGCCCCGGTCAGCGCAGACGCGCCGGCATAGGCGCGGGCGGCGACCCGGTCATGGACCACACGTACCGGCACGCCCGCCGGCCCCAGCGAGCGGAAGACCCGCGCGGCGACGCTTTCGTGGACCTCGCGAGCCTGGCCGGCGACCCCGGCGGCAGCGTCCCCGGCGAGGCTGCCGAGGGCCCTCAGCTCGTCAGGCCGCATTAACCTCGCGGCTGACCTCGACGTAGGCCTCGGCCAGGCGCTTGACACCCTCGCGGATCTCGGCGGGAGTCACGCCGGAGTAGGCCAGGCGCAGCGATGACTCCCCGCCCTCCAGCACAAAGTCGGTGCCCTTGACGAACTGCACGCCGCGAGCGGCGGCGGCGTCGGACAGGGCGGCGACATCGGTGCCGGCGGGCAGGTCCACCCAGAGGAAATATCCGCCCTGCGGCGCCACGAAGCGGGCGTCGGGGAGCTGCTCGGACAGCTCCTCGCACAAGGTCTGGGCGCGCTCGCGCAGCGCGTCGCGGACGGTGGCGATGGAGCGGTCGATCGCTCCCGAGCGGCAGAATTGGTTGACGATCCCCTGGGCCACCATGTTCGGCGAGATGTAGGTGCTGGTGGCGATCTTGGCGATCCGCGCGATCAGGTCGGCCGGCCCGACGAGGTAGCCGACGCGGATCCCGGGGCACACCGTCTTGGAGAACGACGACGCATAGACGACGGTGTCTTGGGCGGCGGAGAACATCGTCGGCAGCGACTCACCCTCAAAGCGCAGCGTCACGTAGGGGTCGTCCTCGAAGATGGTGAAGCCATGGGTCCGCGCCAGCTCGACCAGCCGCTCGCGCTTGGCCGCCGAGAGGGTGTAGCCGGCGGGGTTCTGGAAGTTGGGGATGATGTGGGCGAGCTTGGGCTGCGCTCCGGCGGTGAGCGCCCGCTCGAGCGCCGAGGTGTCGATGCCGTCGGGCTCGAGCTCCACCATCCGCACGTCGGCGCCGCGGTTGCGCAGCGACAGCAGTGTCCGGTCATAGGTGGGCAGCTCCACGATGACCGTGTCGCCCTCGGTCACCAGCGCGTCGAACAGGAAGGCGTCGGCCTGCATCGAGCCGTTGGTGACCAGGACCTGCTCGGGGCCCACGCCGTGGTGCTCGGCGATCCACTCGCGCAGCGGCACGTAGCCCACGGCCGTGCCGTACGCCGTCATCCCACCCGGATCGCCGGCGAAGGCCTGGTCAGCGGCGGCGCGCAGACCCTCGACATCGACGATGTCGAGGGAGGGGGCCCCGCGGGCGAAGGAGATCGTGGCCGGCACGCGCCTAAGGTTACGGGGTCGGCTCCCAGAGGTGCACGTCGACGATCGCGCGATCGGCGCCCTCATACTCGCGCACGACGGCGCTGCGCACCTCGGGCAGCGCCTGGAGTGACCGCTCGAAGCGCCGCAGCGCCTCGGTGCTGGCAAAGGGGCCCGCCGACAGCCTCACGGAGGCCACGGGGCCCGGCGGCTGCCGATGCTCGATGAGCTCGCGGCTGGAGGCCAGCAGGCGCTCGTGGCGCCCCAGCAGCGCAGTGAGCCGGGCCACGAGGTCGCGGACCTGGGCCAGCTCCCCGGGAGCGGCGGAGGC
>JBAQGP010000693.1:0-13154 GCA_049287845.1 Solirubrobacteraceae bacterium
GTTAACGCGGGTGGATTCACGCCGGGTTGCGGCCGATAAGGAGGCCACAGCCGGCTTGTCGCGGCGGGGCCCGCAGCGACATCGCGACGCATGCCGCGACACATGGCAACCGCCGGCGCGAAAAGGAGAGCGGACATGGCAGTCACCGACACGCACCCGGCCACGATTGCGCACCACTCCCGTGGAGCGCGCGCCGCGGGCGTGCCCTCCACGCGTGCGGAGTCTGCGGCCGCCACTCACGCGGGCGCCGACCACGCCGGCGCCGGCGCCAAGACCGTGTTCGCGCTGCTGACGCTGGTGGTCCTCGC
The DNA here is from genome assembly GCA_049287845.1 of Solirubrobacteraceae bacterium. Lineage (GTDB taxonomy): Bacteria > Actinomycetota > Thermoleophilia > Solirubrobacterales > Solirubrobacteraceae > Palsa-465. The sequence goes on from JBAQGP010000693.1 coordinate 309, forward strand.
CTATGCCGGGTCTCTCGTCGTCCGCGGGCCCAACGGCGCTTCCCCCACGTGGCTGGACGGTTGGGGCGTCGCGGCGTTCGAGTTGGTGGCCAGCGTGCTGGTGCTCGTGCGCGCGTACGTCAGCCCTCGGGACCGCAAGTACGCGCTGTGGCTCGGGCTGGGGTGCGTGGCCTGGGCCCTCGGCGACTTCGCGATGACCGATGAGACGCTCGGCGGTGCGACTCCGGCGACGATCTCGCTGGCCAACTGGCTCTGGGTCGGATTCTTCCCGCTGGCCTATGTCGGCGTGATGGTGCTGATGCAGCGCGATGTCCGCAAGCTCACCGCGGCCAACTATCTCGACGGCGTCATTGCCACTCTGGTGACCTCCGCCGCCCTGGTCGCGTTCGCCTTCCACGCGATCGCCACTGCGGCGGGTGGCGGCAACGAGTCAGTGGCGATCAACCTCGTCTACCCGGTCGGCGACCTGCTCCTGTTCGGGCTCACCCTCTTCGGTGTGCGGCTCCTGCCCGCCGGTCAGCGCGTCCGGTGGTCCCTCATCGCCGTCGCGGGCCTCGCCAACGCCGCCGGCGACATCTCCGCGCTGTTCGGCGGGATCGCCGCGACCAACGTCGGCTGGTTTCTCAACGCGATGGCCTGGCCGGTGTCGCTGCTGCTCATCTCGGGCGCGGTGTGGCTGGCGCCTGCTCCCGCCAGGCCGGCGCAGGAAAACCGGTCCTCGGGCTTTGCGGTTCCGGCGGTCGCGTCGGCGTTCGCTCTCCTCATCCTGTTCGTCGGCTCGCTCAATCACACCACCCAGGTCGCGATCGGCCTGGCCACCGCCACCTTGGTGGCGGCTGGGGTGCGGTTCGGGCTGGCGCTGCGACGGATGACCGCGCTGACCGACGAGCGCCATCGTGACCTGGAGCGCTCGGCGCAGACCGAGCGCGCCTCCAAGGAGACGCTGGAGGCCGCCGTGCTCGATTACACCGCCTTCGCGGCCCACGTGGCCGACGGAGACCTCACCGCGACGGTGAGCGCCCACGACAGCCCCGAGCTCAGCGAGCTCGCCGACAGCCTCAACACGATGGTCTCCGGCCTGGCGGAGATCTCGCGGGAGATCCAAGCCGGGGTCCACGAGATCGGTGCCTCCACTGCCGAGATCCTGTCCACGGTCAGCCGCCACACCGACAGTGCCGGCGAGCAGTCGGCCGCGATCAGCGAGACCTCGGCCACCGTCAACGAGATGCGCGCCGCCGCCGACGACACCGCGCAGCGAGCTCGTCAGGTGGCCCAGCAGGCCAGCGCCTCCGTGACAGTGTCAGACGAGAGCACCCAGGCGGTGGCGGCGATCGCCGAGGCGATGGAGGAGATTCGCGCCCGGGTCGACGGGATCGCCCGGGAGATCCTCACGCTCTCTGAGCGCACGCAGCAGATCGGCGCCATCACGGCCACGGTCAACGAGCTGGCCGATCAGTCCAACCTCCTGGCGCTCAACGCGAGCATCGAGGCCGCGCGCGCCGGCGAGCATGGCAGGGGCTTCGCCGTGGTCGCCGAGCAGGTGCGCCGATTGTCCGAGCAGTCAAAGGCCGCCACGGCTCAGGTGGAGACCATCCTCACCGATGTCAGGGATGCGACGGCGGCCGCGGTCGCCGCCAGTGAGCAGGGCACCAAGGTCGTGGACGAGGGGTTGAGCCTGACCGGGCGAGCCGGCGAGGGGATCCGGAGCCTGGCCGACACCATTCGGGGGGCCTCGGCTGCGGCCGAGCAGATCGCCGCCTCCGCGCACCAGCAGAGCGTGGGGATTGATCAGATCGCCGAGGCGATGAGCAACATCGACGACGGAACGGCTCAGTTCCTCGAGGGCGCCCACCAGTCCCAGAAGGTCGCCGGGGACCTCAACGAGCTGTCGCACAAGCTCGCGGCGCTCACCGATCGCTACCGGGTCTGAGGCTTCTAGAAGAGGAAGCCGCCCGGCTGCCGGACGATCCTGGTCCTGGCCTTTACCCGGGTGAGCGTCACCGTCAGGTGAGGAACGAAGCGGATGTCGTAGCCGTCATCGCTTGTGCTCGAGCCCCTGCCCAGGGTGACCCGGGTGGTCCGCCCCCGCAGTACCGACAGCGGAACCGTGCCGAGGGCCGGCACGGTCGTGAACGGGAGAGGACCGGGGCAGTCCGTCACGCTGGGGCTCGCACCGGACGAGGTCCCCAAGCCGTACACGAGTCCCAGGCCGCCTCTGGTGCTCCCGACCAGCAACGTGCCAAACCCGAGCGGTGCGGCGTCGTCACATCGCTCCGACCCCTGCATGAGCTCGGCCCGGACGCTGCCGCCAACGGCCCACGCGCCTGCGCCGAACGCCGCCACCCCACGGGAGGGGCCGGGCGCCAGCCCGACGGCGGCCAGGAGGTTGCGCGCGGGCTTCGTGGCCCGCTCCTGGGCGATCACGTGGACCTTGATGTCGCGCACCCGTGGGGCAAGGGTGATCGTGCCGGTGAGACCGCATGCGCCCAGCGGTCCGCACACCAGCGGGTTGGTGGCACCGCGGATGTACTCCGCCACGCTGCCGGTGATCGCAGCGCGGTACTCCACCTCGAGCTCGCGCACCCGCGTGCCTCCCCGCCCCGGCGATCGGTTGCTGGACGTGGCGCGGTGCGGGCGTCCGAGGTGCAGGCTGAGCGTGGAGCTGATCGAGCCGATGAGGCCGTGGGAGAGCAGTGTGCTGGACACGGCGAAGGAGATGGTGCGCTGCCCTCGTTCCAGAGCCGGGAGCGACAGCACGGGGGCCGGCAGCTGTGGAATGACGTCGGGGTCCCGTGGGCCGGCACAGCGTGTGACCAGCAGCGCGGGCTCGACCTGGCGCAGGGAGACCAGCACCAGTCCGTGGTGCGCCGGGAAGCCCGTCACCGCTCCCGTCACCGCCGCATCGACGCATCGAACGGCCGGCGCGGAAGGGCCACCGCCGGCCAGCTGGACGTCGGCGGTGGTGACCCCGGCCGCTGGCGCCGGGCCGAAGGTGGTCGTGGGGAGGAGGGCCGCCGACGTGGTGGGATGCCGGCCCCCGGTCACATCGATCTGCACAGACCCGCTCGGCGGGGGACGCCAGGTGACGGTGCCGCTGTATCCGCACAGACCCCAGCGCGCGCATCCGGCGGCCCCGTCGCCGTGGAACTGCACGGTGAGCAGGCCGCTGAAGTGCGCCGGGATCGAGATTTGTTCCGAGCCGTGGGCCGGAGAAGTGCGGGTCGGCGCCCGGGCACCCGCCGCGGTGGGGGCGAAAGCCGCGAGGGTGCAGGCCACGACGGTCGCGCATCCGGTGAGGGTCAAAGCGAGCCGTCTCATATCGGGGGGAACAGCGGTTCGTGCGGCACTCGCTTGACGCGGCGGGTGCCGCCGCTCTGGCGCACCAGCGTCATCGAGACCACCACCGAGCCGGTGCGCCGGCCCGTGTAGTCCGGGCCGCTGAACGCGGCTTTGGGCCGGAAGATGATCGACAGGTGACGGTCTCCCAGTTCGCCGGCGGTGACCGTGGCCGCCGCCACCGGCCCGCCGCGGGCTCCGATGATGTCCGCGGACGACGGGCCCGGGCAGCGGGTGCGAAACGGGTCGGCCGCCCCGAACCCCAGATCACCGTCACCCGCCGGGAGCTGAAGCTCGTCGACGCCGTGGTGTGGCCCGGTGAACGGTGGGGTGGCGAGTTGGAGCGAGCTGGTGTCGGTGCAGCTCCCGTCACCTGTCTGCGACAGCGTCTCGGCGATCTTCTCGTGGATGGGCCGGGCGCCGAAGCTGTCAAACAGCAGCAGCCGTCCGCGGCGCAGGTCAGCCAGGGCGCCAGGCAGCCCTACGGGATGGCTCACGAGGCGCGTCCCGGCGAAGGTCACGGTTCCGAGGGTGGAGATCGTCTGCGTCAGGCTGCCGTTCGCGCCGCAGACCCCGAGCCCGTCGCATAGCGGCGATGCAACCCCCGCGAAGTCCGTGTCCAGGACACCCGAGACGCCCGTGACGCGGTAGCGCGCCACGGCGGACTCCTGGAGCGCGGGTCTTGGCTTGCGCCCGTGGGTGGAGCCCTCGCCGGTGAAGCTCCCGCCACTGAAGCCGCCGCTGAGCCCTCCCAGACCTCCCAGCCCTCCATGGTTGCCGTAGGTGAAATGGACCCGGACGGTGGAGATGGCGGTCACCACAAAGGGGCCGGCGGCGACCGACGTCTGGCCTGACAGGTCATATCCACGAGAGCCCAGCCGCCGCGCCGGCAGCTTCATCGTGCTGATGTCCGTGGCCGTGGGCCCGGCACAACGGCCTGAGGAGGGAGCGCCCGCGGCCCCGGACGGGTCGATCGTGGCCCGCGGGCCGTCGCGCGTCTTGCGCACGTCCAGGAAGACGTCCACCGGGACGAGGTCGGCACAGCCGCTGACCGCCCCGTCCGGCGCCGTGGTCTGGACGCGGGCCACGGCATTCGTGTCTGACAGCTCCAGCGGCGGCGTGCCACCGCCGGACTCAGAGGAGGCCTGGTCGCCCTGGACCATCTCCAGCGATCCACTCACGCCGCACAGGCCTGCTCTGGCACAGCCGTGGGCCGGATCGCCGGTCCATGCGACGGTGAGCGCACCGGTGAGGGTGATGTTGACCTCCTGCGGGTGCGGGTGCGGGTGCGCGGCGGAGGCCGGCCCGGGCAGCCCGAGCGCCGGCACTGCTCCGATGATCCAGGCGGCGGCGATCGCTCTTCCCCGTGACCCCCTCATGTGGACGCGGATCATCTCCTCATCGGTAAGCCTCTGTCAACCGGTGCGACGACCGATCGACCATCCGTCCATCGCGATCAACATTTCGTCCAGACGGACCGATGCGTCCGCGTGGACGTGGTACGTGATCTACGGTCGGCCATGCGTGCCTTCGCGCCCTTCAGCGCGGCGGCCGTCCTCGCCTGGGCTGTGGTCCTGATCGGCCCGCGGGTGCACTGGGCCCAGTACGCGCTCGCCACGGTCCTCGCTCTGGCCGCCGGGGCGCTGACCGTCTTGGCCACTCGCGCCCGCGACGGGTCGGGGCTCGGTCTCGTCCCCGCCGCCCTGCTGTTCCTCGCCGGGGTTGCCTTCCTGCGCAACTCGGTCGGAGGCACCAGCTCGGGCACCAGTGCCCTGGCGATGATCCCGGTGTTCCACACCGCCCTCTACAGCCGCTCGCGCCGTCACCTCGGCGTGGTGGTGGCCGGCGTGGGGCTCTTCTATCTGCTTCCGATCCTGATCGTCGGGCCGCCCGCCTACCCCCACAGCCAGTACCGCACCGCGGTGATGTCGGTGGCCGTCTCGGCCATCATCGGGTTTGCCACCCAACAGCTCGTCGCCAGCGTGCGGCGGCAGGCCACGGCGGCCCGCGACCGCGAACGGATGCTCGAGCAGCTCGGCGACGTCGTGCACCGGCTCTTTGACAGCCCCCACCCGCGGATCGATGTCTGCGAGGCCGCGAAGTCGATCAGCAACGCCACCATCGCGCTGCTCTACGAGCCTGCGTTCGCCGGCGAGGGACTCTTCTGCACCGCGGCGACGCAGCGCGAGGGAGTGGCGCTCCACCAGGGAGCCGGCGCCGGTAGCGCGGTCCAGGAGGCGTTCGACACCCGCCGGCCGGTGCTCATCACCACGGACCTCGAGGCGCGCGTCGGCAACCGCGCGTCCTGGATCGCCACCGGGCGCCCGCGTTCGGTGCTCTACCAGCCTCTCAGCCGCCACGGGGTCGCCCAGGGCGTGCTGGTGGTGGGCTGGGCGGACGAGATCCAGACGGGCGGCACCCACACCACCATCGCTTCGCTCCTCGCTCACGAGGCGGCGGCGGTGATCGCGCGCGCCGACGTGCTGGACAACCTGGCCGACGAGGCCCAGAGCGACCCGCTCACCGGCCTGCCCAACCGCCGCGCCTGGGACGCCCACCTCAAGCGCCTGCATAGCGAGGGCAGCCAGCTCGTCATCGCCATGATCGACTTCGACCACTTCAAACGCTTCAACGACACCTACGGGCACCCGGCCGGCGACCGCCTGCTCAAGGCCACCGCCGCCGCCTGGCGCGACCAGGTGCGCGCGGGCGACCTGCTGGCCCGGCTGGGGGGCGAGGAGTTCGGGCTGCTGCTGCGCGACTGCGATCCGCAGACCGCCACCGAGGCGACCGACCGCCTGCGCCGCAGCGTCTCGGAGAACTGGACGTGCTCGGCGGGAATCGCCGTCGGTCGGCCCGGCGAAACCGCCGAGGAGATCATCGCTCGTGCCGACGCGGCGCTGTACGAGGCCAAGGCCGCGGGGCGCGACCGCACGCACTTCGCCGCCGTCGCCTGAGGCTCGCTCGCTCGGCCTCGTTCTCGGTCAGCGCGATCGCGGCATCGTAGGCCGCCGTGGCGGCGTCGTCGTCGCCGAGCCTGGCCAGCAGGTCAGCGCGGATTGCGTGGTAGAGGTGGTAGCCGTCGAGATCCAGCTCGGCCAGGAGCGCCAGTGCCGGAACCGGGCCCCGGACCTCCGCGACCGCCACCGCCCGGTTCAGCGCGACCACCGGCGTCGGGGCCACTGCCAGAAGCTGGTCATAGAGGGTCAGGATCTGGCCCCAATCGGTCTCGGTCGCCGTCGCCGCGTCGCTGTGCACCGCGTTGATGGCCGCCTGGATCTGGTATGGACCCGGCTGACGGCGGGCCAGGCACCGGCGCACGATGGCCTGTCCCTCCGCGATGAGCCCGCGATCCCACAGGACGCGGTCCTGATCGGACAGGCGCACCAGCTCCCCCGCCGCGTTGGTCCGGGCCGGCCGACGCGACTGGATCAGCAGCATCAGCGCGAGCAGCCCGGCGGCCTCGGGCTCGTCGGGCATGAGCTCGACGAGGAGGCGGCCGAGGCGGACGGCCTCGGCGCAGAGGTCGTCTCGTACTAGCTCAGGACCGGCGGTGGCGGTGTAGCCCTCGTTGAAGATGAGATAGACGACGCGCAGCACGCCCGCCAGGCGGTCGGGCAGGTCCTCATCGCGGGGGACGCGATAGGGGATGCCCGCGTCGCGGATCTTGCCCTTGGCGCGGACGAGCCGTTGCGCCATGGTGGGCTCCGACACCAGGAACGCGCGGGCGATCTCCGGCGTCGTGAGGCCGCCGAGCAGGCGCAGGGTGAGCGCGACCTGGGCGGCGGCGGAGAGCGCCGGGTGACAGCAGGTGAAGATCAGGCGCAGGCGGTCGTCGGACACGGCGCCCTCCTCCTCTTCGCGCTCGTTCGCAGGCGGCTCTTCGCTCCGGCCGCGCAGCCGGGCGGCCTCGGCGTGGCGATCAGCGCGCCCGGACTCCCGGCGCAGGCGGTCGATGGCACGGTTGCGCGCGGTGGTGATGATCCAGCCGGCGGGGCTGGGCGGGAGGCCGCGCGCCGGCCAGCGGCGGACCGCCTCGGCGAAGGCCTCCTGGACCGCTTCCTCGGCGAGGTCGATGTCGCCGAAGCCGCGGACCAGGATCGCCACCGCACGACCGTGCTCCTGGCGAAACACACGCTCGATCTCCTCGGATCCCAGGACCGGCATGTGGCGTATCGTCAGCGCTCGTCCGGGTCCTGGAAGGGACGAACCTCGATCGTCAGCGTGGTCGCCTTGGCCAAGCGGCGCCCCCACTCCAGCGCGCCGTCGAGGTCCTCGGCGCGGACGATCGAGAGGCCGCCGATCTGCTCCTTGCCCTCGGCGAAGGGTCCGTCGGTCATGAGGACATCCTCGCCGTTGGGGCGCAGGACGGTGGCCGTGCTCGGTGCGTGCAGGCCTGCGGAGAACACCCAGGCGCCCGCGGCGCGCATCTCGTCGTTGAGCGCGTAGACGTCGCTCATGATCTTCTCGAGCTCAGCTGGGGGAGGGGTGGGGCCGTCAGGCTGGACGACGCTGAGCAGGTAGGTCTTCATGATGAGCTCCTTCCGGCACCGGCCGTGTGCGGCGCCGTCGTGTTGATTGTCACCCCCTATACGAACGGGATGCGGCCCGATCGACATGGCTTCAGGGCACTAGCATGGATTCCATGTCCAACGACAAGCAGGCACCCAGACAGGAGGTCGTCGACTACGTGGCCGAGCATGCCCCGGAGCTCGACGTCGCCCAGGTCAGCCGGTTCATGGCCGAGCACCCCGACCCGCCCGACGAGGCCGAGTCGCACGTTGCGTGGGCGGTCCGCGTCCTGCGCGAGACCGGCGACCGCGAGGTGGGCGACGGCCTACCGGTCGACCGCGTGGTCAGCGAGATTCGCCGGCTGAACCGGTAGCGGCGCCGCCCGCCGTTACTTCTCCTTGGGCGGCAGCGACCGGGCGTAGGCGACCCCGCGCTGCACCCAGCGCTCCAACTGGCGCTTGGTCGTGAGGCCCTCGGACTCGACCCGGAGCCAGCCGTCCATCGTCCTGCCGCGCATCTCAAACGGGCCGGCGTGAGGCTTGGCCAGCAGCGATGCGGTCTCCTCGGGTGCAACGCGCAGCAGGAGACCGCCCCGCCCACTGGCGCTCACCGACATGTGTCCGCCGATGAGAAAGGCCAGACCGCCGAACATCTTCTTCTCCACTACGCCGGGTTCGGCGCTGATGAGCTCACGGACGCGGTTGGCGAGATCCTCGTCGTAGGCCATGGCCGCGCATTATCCGCCTCCACCTGCGCCGTGCGCTGGTGCAAGCGTGAGATTTACCGCTCCTGGGTCGTTTTTCAGACAAGGGCACAGGGCGATTTGCGGCCCCGGCAACCGGCGGCGCGCTCCCGCGTACGCGCCGCACGAGCGCAAGGGCCCACAAGCTGCGCGTCCCGGTGGGGCAGGAACGCCCATCGGGACGACGCCACCTCCGCGGTCTTTTGCGCGACGTCACGGGCGGGTAGCGAGTGGGCAACGGACCCGAGAGTTGGAGGCATCGATGAGCCACGACGAGCCAGACGTCAAGCCCAGCGAGCAGCGCGGAGGCACTACCCCCGGCGCTCAGGAGGCCCGCGAGAAGGGCGACTGGGCGGCCAGCGCTCAGAAGGGCGTCGTTCCCGCGGAGCTGGGCGGGTCAGACGCTCCGCCGGAGATGCTCGACGACGACCCCGAGCTGGGCAGCTCGGTACTGGGGGAGACGACGGGCTCAGACACCCCCGCCACCGACACCGGGATCGACACCGCCGGCGGCGAGCACGCCGACGCGGTGACCGACGGCGGCTCGACGGCGCCACCGGCCGGACACGAGCCCGATCTCAAGGACGCGGCCGCCGGGCCGCGCGAGTCCGACCACGAGTCGGCCGGCGGCTGAACCCCCTGCCGCCTGAGTATCTTGCGCGACCGTGGTCAGCCCCCGACGCATCGCTCGCAGCCGCCCGCTGCGCCGCTTGTTTGCGCTGGGCGCTGCGGTGAGCCTGGGCGCGACCGGATGCGGCGGCTCTGCGCATAGCTCGGGGACGAGCAGCGCGACTACATCCGCGAGCCCGTCCTCCAGCTCGACCACCGCGGCGACGAGCAGTGCGCCGCCGGCTCCCCGCCGCCTCCGAGGCGCGCCGGTGGGTGCTGCGCTGCGCGTCCACGCGGGTACCTCCACGCTGCTCGTCAGGGTCTCCAAGGTGCTGGACCCCTTGACCGGCACGGGCTCCGGGCTACTGCGCGGCCACCGCGCCAGCGGCGTCGAGGTCACGATCCGCGGTGTCGCCGGCTCCACCTATGACAGCACCGCGTCGGGAGACTGGTCGATCCTCACCACCGCGGGCCGGGCATCGCCGCTGTTCGTCAAGCAGGGCCTCTGCCAGACGCCGCTGGCCGACTTCGAGAGCCTGATCGGTGTCGGCGAGTCGCGCGACGGCTGCGTGGCCTTCAGCCTGCCGCGTCGTGCGCGGATCCTGTCGGTGCGCTTCTCGCCCCACTCGCGGGCGCGCGGGAGCGTCGCCTGGCGCTGATGCGCCGCCACGCGCTGTCACCGCCGTCGCCACCCTACGGCGCGCCACCGTCCGCGCCCTCAGGCGGTGCAGGCGGGGCTGAGCGGGATCTTCTCCGAGGGCACCGGCGGCGGCTCGCGCCTGCAGTAGGTGAGCTGACGCGCCGGGACGTCGACGACGCCGACGAAGTTGTAGTTCTCGTCGGCGGCGGTGGCCACGCAGCTGAATGCCGGCCTGCCCGCTTGACCTCCGTGGCGCGTGCACCGAGTCCGCTGCAGGGGCCCGTCGATGACGCCCTTGTCGACGAGACTCGACATCGTGGCCCGGATCGTGCGCAGGACGCCTGCGTGAGGGGTCTCGCCGCGCGCCAGCCTGACGATGTGCGGCGCCTGATCCGCGGCGACGACGAGCGCAGCCTCCCGGTTGACCTTCGCCTGCTCTGACGGAGTCAGGGTGCGCGGCGAGTCGGTGTTGTTGTGGCTGACGAAGATGATCAGTGCCACCAGCAGGATCGCGCCCACGCTGAGCGCCAGCACGAACCGTCCCCACATCGGGAGCCGCGCACGGGGGGATCGGAGCGCTGGCTGAGGCACGGCGGCCGAGACTGCTCAGGCGGTGTGGGCCGAGAGCACGTCGCGCAGCGCTGCCAGATCGTCTTGGGTGGGGGTCCAGCGACCGGCGGCGGCGTTGCCACGCACCTGCTCTGGCCTGGTGGCTCCGGCGATCACCGAGCTCACGACGTCGTGGACCAGCAGGGCGCCGATGGCGACGTCGATCATCGGCACGCCGCGCGCGTCGGCGAACCCCTGGATGGCCTCGACCAGATCGAACTGCTGCGGGGTGGCGATCTCGTCGCGTCCCGACAGCCGGGCGCCCGACGGCGCCGCCTCGCCGCGCCGGTACTTGCCGGTCAGCAGGCCCGACGCGAGTGGGAAGAACGGGACGAAGCCGATGCCGAGCTCTGCGCAGGCCGGAAGCACGTCGCGCTCGGCGTCGCGCACGAGCAGGCTGTACTCGTTCTGGACGGCCGTGAACGGGGTGAGGCCGTGCTCTTTGGCGACCGCGGCCGCCTCTCTGAGCTGATCGGCGTCGAAGTTGGACGCGCCGATCGCGCGCACCTTGCCGGCCTGGACGAGCTCATGCAGGACCTCGAGGGTCTCGCGGATCGGGGTGACGCCGTCGGGCTGGTGGTACCAGTAGTAGTCGATGGTGTCGGTGCGCAGCCGCTTCAGCGACGCGTCGATGCAGTGCAGGACGTACTCACGCGAACCCCGGGGACCCCGCCCGTCGCCCATGTCCATCCCGAACTTGGTGGCCAGGACCACCTTATCGCGCCGGCCCTGGAGCACCTCGCCGAGGTACTCCTCGCTCTGCCCGCGGCCGTAGATATCCGCGGTGTCGAAGAACGTCACCCCCTCCTCGAGGGCGGCGTCGACGACCGCTCGGGTCGCCTCGAGATCGGCGCGGCGGCCGAAGTTGTTGCAGCCCAGTCCGACGATGGACGTGTTGAGGCCTGAGGCGCCGAGGGGGCGGGTGGTGAGCGCGGGCATGTCGTTTGAGCCTAGCTGTCTTGGGCGCCGGCCCACCGCGTATCAGCGGACCCGGTGGTCGTCGCGGCGCAGCGCGTCGGTGAAGCGGCGGGGCACGGCGGCGCCCTCGCCCTCCTCCCACAGCGTGGTCACGACCAGCTCCTCGCCCTCCGGACGGCAGACGTACACGACATCACGCCGGTCGAGGTCGCGCACGAGTACCGCGCCCCGCTCCCCGGCCTGCACCCGCCCGGCGGCGTGAGCGCGGGCGACGCGCCCCGCGATCTCGGTCTTCTCATCCAGCGATCCCTGGACGCGCTGGCGAAAGCGCTCCGCGGCGTGGTCGGTCACGGCGATCAGCATCGTGCTGGGACGCGGGGCGTGTGGTTAGGACGAGGTCTTCGACTTGGTGCGCACATGCAGCGTGCCACCCGGGCCGCGGACGTTGATCCGCAGTTTGGGCGCGCCCGCCACCGAGGGCGCCGTGTGCGGCTCGATCACCTGGCTGGCGAACATCCCGCCACCGGTGACGCTCACGTCGACGCTCTCCGGGACGATCACCGTCACGGTGCCGAACAGGTTGAAGATCTCAAGCTCGACTTGGGCGCCGGCCAGCCGGGCCTGGGACAGGTCGAGCATGATCGTGCCGCAGATCGAGCGAAACTCCGACCGGGCGGCCAGCTCCCACGGCCCCGAGCGCACAAGCCGGCTGCAGAAGGCCACATGGCGCTCCTGGGCGGTGGCGACCTCCGTGGAGGTGGCCGGCGTGGACGGTGCGGCCGGGAGGTCCTGGGTCAGGGTCGCCAGCTCGTCGCGGGTGCGCGCGGCCTGGGCGCGCTCCACCCGGTCTGAGAACTCCTCGAGGGTGAGACGGCCCTCCACCACGGCGTGGCTGAGCAGTTGCGTGCTGCGCTCGCGCTCGGTGTCCCCCGCCAGGATCGCGGGTGGCAGTGGGTTGCTCTCCTCCATCCGTCTCAACGGTACCGTGCGGACTGGGTGCGCGAAACCCGGCTGCGACGGCAGGCGCTCGCGGTTCAGCCCGTCGGAAGCGGCGGCAGCTTGCGCGCCTGGCGGGCGATCCCCTTCCACTGATCGCCCTCGCTGCGCAGCCGGTCTGCGGCCGTGCCGACGGTCCACTTGTCCGGCGCCAGCCCGCCGTCGGACAGCTCGTCCCAGGCGATCGGCATCGCCACCGGCCCGCCGCGACGCGGCCTGACCCCGTACGGGGCCACGGCGTGTTGGGCATAGTTGATGCGGTTGACGTCCACGTAGATCCGCGCGCCGAGCTCCTCGCGATGCCACTCGAGCGTCAGGCGGTCTGGGTTGTCGGCGACCATGGCCTCGGCCAGCGCGCGGGCGAACCGGTGCACATCGCCGAACGAGCCGCTACGGCGCAGCGGGGAGACGACGTGGATCCCGCGCGAGCCCGTGACCATGGCATACGTGGCCAGCCCCGCGTCCCGGAGTCGCTCACCGGCAT
>JBAQGP010000694.1:0-4274 GCA_049287845.1 Solirubrobacteraceae bacterium
CCCAGCGGCGCCTGCCGCAGCGCCCGCCGTGTGGCCAGCCGCAGGGTGGCGGGGCCCAGCAGCGGCCAGGGAAGCCGCACACCCGCGCCCGCCCAATCCACCCGGGCGGCGTTCTCGGCCATGTCGCCGACGTGGGGCACCGCCAGTACCCGGCATGAGGAGGCCAGGGCCCGGACCATCGTGCCGTGACCCGCGTGGCAGATCACCAGTGCGCATCCGGGCATCGTCTGGGCGTAGGAGAGCCACTCCACGAGCCGGGTGTTGGGTGCGACCCGTGCCGGACCGGGCAACGGGCGCCGGTTCCACGTCGCCAGCACCCGTACCGGCTCTCCGGCCAGCCCCGCCAACGCCGCGCGCAGCAGCCGGTGCTCGGGATCCTGGGCGGTCGAAGGCGCGACCAGCACCAGAGGCGCATCGCCGGCCGGCGGCTCCACCTGGTCACACGGCGGCTCCCACATCAGAGGCCCCACGACGTGCACGTGCTCGGGCCAGAGCCGCGGGTACTCGAGCTGGGGCAGCGTGCCCACCATCGTCAGCTGCGTGCTCAGGCCGCCGTGCAGTCGGTCCACCGGCGGCAGGCCGAGGCGCCGGCGGGTGTCGTTGAGCTCGGCGCGGCCGCGCTCCAGACCCGCGCGCACGGGCCGGTCAAAGGCGCGCCACAGCGCCCGCCCCGCACGCGTCTGCGGCAGCCGCGCCCCGACCGCATAGGGCGGGAAGCCCGCCTCCATCACCGGATAGACGTGCGGGATGAGCGTCGCCACCGGGACGGACTCCAGCTCGGCGGCCAGCGCCGGTGCCAGCGTGAGGATGTCGTGCACCACGACGTCCGGGCGCGCCGCGGCGACGGCGCGGCGAGTCTCGACGGCGGCCCTCGCCACCGCCTCATACGGCCCCACGGGCTGCTCGCGGGTCGGAAACGTCGGGTACTCGGGGGCCGCGCGAAAGTGCATCCCGTGCGCTTCGACGGCCTCGCGCCACCGGCTCCAGGTCTCGTACGTGACCTCGTGGCCGCGCGCGGCCAGCTCGGCCCCGAGGGCCAGCATGGGAAAGGCGTGGCCGGGCTGGCCGAAGGCGCCGAGAAACACCCGCAGCGCTGCGCCTGCGCTCACGCCGGCTCGCCTCCCGCTCAGGCCGCCAGCTCGGCCACCGCGCGCAGCTGCGCGATCCGGTCCTCGCGCGTGAAGGCCATCGGCATCACCATCAGCGTGCCCACGCCCGCCTCGCGGAACGCGGCGATGCGGTCGCGCACGACGTCGCGCGGGCCGCACAGGGAGACCATGTCGATGAGCTCGTCGGGAAGCGCCGCGGCGGCCTGCTCCTTCTTGCCGTCCAGATAGAGGTCCTGGACGGTCCGGGCCGCGTCCTCGAAGCCATAGCGCTGCACGAGGTTGTTGTAGAAGTTCTGCTTGCGCGAGCCCATGCCGCCGACGTAGAGCGCGAGGCCGGGCCGCATCATGTTGCGCGCGAGCTCCCGGTCATCGGAGACGAACGCCGACACCGTCGGAGCCATCTGGAAGCCCTCCAGCGAGCGGCCGCCGCGGCCGGCCCCCTCCTCGAGCAACTCGCGGAAGTCGCCGACGAACTCGGGCGAGAAGAAGGTGGGGATCCAGCCGTCGGCGATCTCGCCGGCCAGCGCGGTGTTCTTGGGCCCGATCGCCGCCAGGTAGATGGGGATGCGCTCCTGCACCGGGTTGATCATCAGCTTCAGCGCCTTGCCGGGACCGTCGGGCAGGGGGAGCTCGAGCGTCTCGCCCTTGAACTCCAGCCGCTCTCGGGCCAGCGCCTTGCGGACCACGGCGACGTACTCGCGCGTGCGCTGAAGCTGGCGGGCGAAGCGCTGACCGTGCCACCCCTCGGCCACCTGCGGCCCCGAGGAGCCGATCCCCAGCACCATGCGCCCACCCGAGAGCTCGTCGATCGTCGCGGCGGTCATCGCGGTCATCGCCGCCGAGCGACCGGGCATCTGGAAGATGGCGGAGCCCAGCTTGATCTTCGTCGTCCCCGCAGCCAGCCAGGCCAGGACCGTCGCCGCGTCCGAGCCGTAGGCCTCGGCGGCCCATACGGAGTCATAGCCCATCCGCTCGGCCTCCTGGACGACGTCGAGCTGCTCCTGCGGGCCCATGCCGAACCCCCAGTAGCCAACGTTCACTCCGAGCTTCATGTGCAAGGTTCCTTTCGTCGCCAGGGGCTCGCTTGAGGGCGCACCACGGAGCTACAGCGCCGCCCCGGCCTAGACCGGCAGCCCCGCGGGCACTGCGCCCGGCGCCTGGAAGATGATCTCCGGGATCACGCAACCGGGGGAGAGGTGCAGCAGCATCCGCACCGCCTCCGCCACATCGGTGACCTGGATCATGTCGGTGACGGCCACGCTCTGCTTGATGAAGTCGGTCATCGGCGTGTCCACGAACGCCGGGCACAGCGCGGTGGACTTGATCCCGTCCTTGCCGAGCTCCTTGTTCATCGACTCGGTGAAGCCGACGACCGCCGCCTTGGTGGCCGAGTACACCGAGAGCCACGGCTCGCCGGACTTCCCGGAGATCGACGATGTGTTGACGACGAGTGCATTGCCGTGCTCGGCCCCCGCGGCGCGCAGCAGCGCGGCGGCCTCGCGATAGAAGAGAATGACCGAGCGCAGGTTGACGGCGAGCTGCATGTCCAGCCGCTTGGTATCGATGTCGGCCACGAGGGCGCCCACGCCCACGCCGGCGTTGTTGACGAGCACGTCCAGACGTCCGAACCGCTCGCGGTGCTCGGCCACCACCTGGGACACAACCTCCTCGGAGGCCATGTTGCCGGCGACCTCGGCCACCTCGCCGCCGTCGGCCGACAGCTGCCGGGCCGCCTCGGCGAGCTTCTCCGGGCGCCGGGAGGCAATGGTGACCCCGTAGCCCTCCTCCACCAGCATCCGCGCGATCGCCAACCCGATCCCGCTCGAACCTCCCGTCACGATCGCCGCGCGCTGCGCCATCGACTCTCCTCCGCCTCGACTTGTCCGGTCAGGCGGGGTATCCAATCAGGCGAGCGCCACCGGCGCCGCGATACTTGCTCATGTGAACGGCGCCACGGTGGCACAGGACCCGCACGGCGAGCCGCAGACGAGCACCGCCTCGCAGCCGGCGAGCGAGCGCCGGACGACCCCGGTCGAGCTGCTCTGGGATCTCGTGTTCGTCTTCGCGGTGACCCAGGTGACGACGCTGCTCGCGCACCGGACGAACTGGGCGCGGCTGGGGGAGGCGATGCTCGTCCTGGCGCTGGTCTGGTGGGCGTGGTCGGCGTTCGTATGGGCGGCCAACGCCCATGAGGAACAGTCGCAGACGCTCCGGGCGTGCCTGCTGGCGGGGACCGTGCTCATCCTCGTCGTCGGGCTGTCGGTGCCCAACGCGTTTGGCCGCAGCTCCCTGCTCTTCGCCTCCACCTACGCGGCGGTACGGCTCTTGCATCTGGGCGTCTACGTCGACGCGTCGCGGCGTGGCCAGGCGGGCCGGACGGCGATCCTCAGCTTCGCCGTCACGGTCCTCATCGGGCTGGCGCTGCTCCTGGTGGGCGCGGTGACGCACGGCTGGGCCCGCGTGGTGCTGTGGCTGCTGGCGCTCGCGATCGACTACGCCGGCCCGGCGTGGCTGACCCGCGAGCGGCTGCGCGGTCTCCAGCAGGTCTCGGTAGCTCACTTCGCCGAGCGCTACGGGGGGTTCGTGATCATCTGCCTGGGCGAGTCGATTGTCGCGGTGGGTGTCGGCGTGGGTAGCATCCGGGCCCATCTCACCCCGGGGCTGGTGATCGGCGCCACGCTGCCGCTGGTGACCGTCGTCGCGATGTGGTGGACGTACTTCGATCGCACCGCTGACCGCGCCCAGGAGCGGCTACGGGTGCACGAAGACCCGGTGCTGGCAGCCGCCGACGCCTACAGCTACATGCACCTGATCATCGTCGCCGGGATCATCATCTTCGCCGGGGGCGTCAAGCTGGTCGTCCAGCACCCGGCGTCGGCGCCCATGCCCAGCGCCGGGCGCCTGGCAATGTGCGGCGGGGCGGCGGTCTACCTGATCGGGCTGGCCGCGTTCCGGCTCCGGATCCTCGGCGAGCACTCCTACGGCCGGTTGCTCGTGGCGCTCGCCCTCGTGGTCCTCTACGCCACCGGGGCCGGGCTGCCGGCGTGGGCGATCGGCGCCGCGATCGCCGCCCTCATGACCGCGCTGTGTGTGAGCGAGGTGATGCTGCCGCCCGACCGTGACCGCGCCGAGTCTGTGCCCGCGCGCGACGGCGCCGAGTCTGTG
>JBAQGP010000695.1:0-2499 GCA_049287845.1 Solirubrobacteraceae bacterium
GTCAAGGGCGACGTCCACGACATCGGCAAGAACCTCTGCAACATCATGCTCGAGGGCGCCGGCTTCACCGTCATCGACCTCGGCGTCAACGTGCCGCCGGAGAAGTTCATCGAGCAGATCGGCGAGCACAATCCGGACGTCGTCGGCTTCTCGGCGTTCCTGACCACGACGATGCCGATGTTCAAGGCCAACATCAACGCGCTGGAGAAGGCCGGGATCCGCGACGACATCATCGTCATGGTCGGTGGTGCGCCGGTGACCCAGGAGTATGCGGACGCCGTCGGTGCCGACGGCTACTCGGCCGACGCGTCCTCAGCGGTCAAGAAGTCCAAGGAGCTCATCCAGCTGCGGCGGGAGCGGGTACCGGCGTGACCCGCCGGCGGGCAACCGTGGTGGGCGAGGCGCGCGTGTGAACGCCCACCGCCTGATCGCCATGGGAGAGCACGCGGTCAAGTCACCGCTGTGGGGTTGTCAGATGTGCGGGCAGTGCGTCCTGCACGACACCGGCCTGACCTGCCCGATGACCTGCCCCAAGACGCTGCGCAACGGCCCGTGCGGCGGGGTCCGCGCCAACGGCCACTGCGAGGTCAAGCCGGAGATGCGCTGCGTGTGGCTGAAGGCCTACGAGCGCTCGGAGCGCCTCCCGCTGTGGCGCGGGCACATCGACGATGTCCGCCCGCCGGTCGACAACCGCCTCAAGGGCTCGTCATCGTGGCTGAACCTGCTCAGCGGCCGCGACCGGCAGGTTCCCGAGGGGTGGGATGTCCAATCTTGAGCGCAAGCTGAGCGCCGGCGAGTTCGTCGTCACCGCCGAGCTGCCTGTCATCGATGGCGGCGGCCACGCCGAGCTCCAGCGCCAGCTCGAACCGATGCGGCCGTTCGTCGACGCCTTCAACGCCACCGACAACCCCGCCGCGCACGCCCACGTCTCACCGCTGGCGGTGTCGATCGGACTCCAGGAGCTGGGCGCGGAGCCGATCATGCAGCTGGTCTGCCGCGACCGCAATCGCCTGGCGCTCGAGGCTGACCTCATGGGCGCGGCGATGTACGGCATCGAGAACGTGTCCTGCCTCACCGGCGATGACGTCAGCGCCGGCGATGAGCCCGAGGCGCGCCGCGTCTTCGACCTGGACAGCATCCAGCTCATCGCGCTGGCGCGCGCGCTCGACCGCGGCCACTACCTGTCGGGACGCGCCATCCATCCCAAGCCGAGCTTCTTCGTGGGCGCGGTGGAGAACCCGTCCGCGCCCCCGCGGGAGTACCGCGTGCGCCGCGCCGCCAAGAAGGCGCTCGCCGGCGCGAGGTACCTCCAGCTCCAGCTCTGCTACCGGACCGAGCTGCTCGAACGGTTCATGCACGCCGCCCACGACATCGGCCTCACGCAGCGGATCGCGCTCATCCCCTCCATCTGCATCCTGCGCAGCGTCGGCGGCATGCGATTCGTCGCCAATCACGTTCCCGGCATCGACGTACCGCCCGAGACGGTGCGCCGCGTCGAGCAGGCGGCCGACCCCGAGCACGAGTGCTTCGACATCGCCTACGAGCTGGCCTCGGATGCGCTCGCCCAACCCGGCGTCGCCGGGTTGCACTTCATCTCCTTCCGCAAGGACGCGGGCATCGCACAGCTCTGCGGTCGCCTCGGCATCCCCCCACGAATCGAAAGAGAGTCCAATGGATACAGTGCTTCGATCGCGGTCGGGTAGCGTGACCATCGGCGCCACGCAGCCCTTCTGCGTCATCGGCGAGCGCATCAACCCCACCGGACGCAAGGCTTTCGCCGAGGAGCTGCGCAACGGCGACCTGTCCACGGTGACCGCGGATGCGCTGGCCCAGGCGCAGGCGGGCGCCAACATGGTGGACGTCAATGCCGGGATCCCGCTGGTCGACGAGCCGGAGCTGCTCAAGGCGATGCTGAGGGCCGTCCAGGCGGCCGTCGATCTGCCGATCTGCATCGACTCCTCGGTCATCGAGGCGCTGGAGGCCGGCCTCTCGGTCTACGAGGGCCGTGCCCTGGTCAACTCGGTGACCGCCGAAGACGAGCGTCTGGACGAGATCCTGCCGCTGGTGGCCCACCACGGCGCCGCCGTCATCGGCCTGGCCAACGACGAGACCGGCATCCCCGAGACCCCGCAGAAGCGCCTGGAGTGCGCGCGTAAGATCATCTCCGCGGCCAACGATCACGGCATCGCCACCGAGGACGTCATCATCGACCCGCTGGCCATGACGGTCGGCGCCGACACCGAAGCGGTGACGACCACGCTGAACACGATCAGCCTCATCCGCTCAGAGCTCGGGGTCAACATGTCCCTCGGCGCGTCCAATGTGTCCTTCGGCCTGCCCCAGCGCCACGTGCTCAACGCGGCGTTTCTGCCGATGGCGATGGCCGCGGGGCTGACCAGCGCGATCATGTCGACCGCGCCCGTGTGCGTCGAGTCGGTGCGGGCCGCTGACCTGCTGCTCGGCCACGACGCCTGGGGCACCAGCTGGATCGCCGCCCAC
>JBAQGP010000696.1:0-1605 GCA_049287845.1 Solirubrobacteraceae bacterium
GTCCAACGGGTCGAGCTCGATGGCCAGCGTGTGCGGGTCGACGCTGTCGCTGATGGACGCCGGGGTGCCGATCAAGGCGCCGGTGGCGGGCATCGCCATGGGCCTGATCAAGGAGGGTGACGACTACGTCATCCTCACCGACATCGCCGGCGTCGAGGACCACCTCGGCGACATGGACTTCAAGGTCGCCGGCACCAAGGACGGGATCACCGCGCTGCAGATGGACATCAAGATCACGGGCGTCACGTTCGAGATCATGCGCGACGCCCTGGCCCAGGCCAAGGTCGCCCGCGAGTTCATCCTGGGCGAGATGGGCGCCATCATCGACGCCCCACGCTCGGAGCTGTCCAAGTACGCCCCGGGCATCTCCTCGGTCAAGATCGACCCGGAGAAGATCGGCCTGCTCATCGGCAAGGGCGGCGAGACGATCCGTGCCCTGCAGGAGGAGTTCGAGTCCCAGATCGACGTCAACGACGAGGGCATGGTCCTCGTCTATGCCTCCAACCGCGAGCTGGGCGACGCGCTGGTCGCCCGGATCAGCTCGATGACCAAGGAGGTCGAGGTCGGCGACGAGTTCACCGGCAAGATCGTCAAGACGACCACGTTCGGCGCCTTCGTCGAGCTCTCCAAGGGCACCGACGGCCTGTTGCACATCTCCAACGTCTCACCGGGACAGCGGATCTCGACGGTCGAAGAGGTGCTCAACAAGGGCGACGAGGTCGAGGTCAAGGTCGTCGAGGTGGATCGCGAGAGGGGCCGGATCGGCCTTCGCCTCGCCTCTGACCCCGAGATCCAGGGCAAGAACAAGGAGGAGCTCGCCGCCATCGCCGCCGCGGAGGGCAGCCGCTCACGACCTGAGCGTGGGCCACGCGACCGTGACCGTGACCGTGGGCCACGCAATGGCGGCGGATCACGCGACGGCGATCGCGACCGTGGCCGCGTGCGCGATCGCGATCGCGACCCCGAGCGTCCGCGCTCGTAGCCACACACGCGACAGTCGTGGAGCAGCAGCACCGCCTGACGACGCTCGAGTCGGGCGTCCGGATCGTGACGGAGGCGATGCCCTCCGTCCGGTCCGTGTCGCTGGGGTTCTGGATCGGCACCGGCTCGCGGTATGAGGCCGAAGGCGAGGCGGGGCTGTCGCACCTGCTCGAGCACCTGCTGTTCAAGGGCACGGCCAAGTACGAGTCGCTGCAGATCGACCAGATCTTCGACGGCATGGGCGCCGAGCTCAACGCCGGGACCGGCAAGGAGACCACGTCGGTCTACGCGCGCGTGATCGACGAGCACCTCGCCGACGCGTTCGACGTCATGGCCGACATGGTCTTCCGACCCGCGCTGCAGGACATCGACTCAGAGCGCGAGGTCATCCTGGAGGAGATCGCCATGTACGAGGACGATCCCCAGGAGAAGGTCTTCGACATGCTCGGCGAGGCGGTGTTCGGAGACGACCCCTTGGGCCGGGCCATCATCGGGCGAGCCGGCGTCATCTCAGGCACGCCGACGGCGGACATCGCCCGGTTTCACCACGCCCGCTACCGGCCTCAGAACGTGGTCATCTCCGCGGCCGGCGCGGTCGATCACGAGGCGCTGCTCGCACTGGCC
>JBAQGP010000697.1:0-8283 GCA_049287845.1 Solirubrobacteraceae bacterium
CCCCCCAGCAGCCCGTCGAGGACCTCGCGGATGGCGGCGTCGCGCGCCCACTCGTGATCGGGGCGGCCGCCCACCAGCTCGGCGCGCACGGTGCTCTCGGGCGCCAGGTCGACCCGCTGGCTCACCAGCACCGCATTGAGCCCCGTCGTGTGCGTGGCGGTGCCCTGATCGGGTGACTCGGCGCCGGCCAGCAGCCGCATCAGCGTCGACTTGCCTGCGCCGTTCTCGCCCACGATGCCGACGCGCTCGCCCTCGGTGACGCCCAGCGTGACGTCGTGCAGGACCGCCCGGCTGCCATAGCCCTTCGCGACTTTGTGGAGGTTGACGAGGTTGCGTGGGGCCATCACACAGATGTATCGGATCCGACCCCGCGCGCGAGCTCTGGGAGGATGCGCAGGCATGAGCCGGATCGCTGTCATTCCCGGGGACGGGATCGGGCCGGAGGTGTGCGCCGTCGCGCTGCGCGTCCTGGCCGAGCTCGAGGGCATAGAGGAGGGTGCGCACTTCACGGTCGAGACGTTCCCCTGGGGCTCGGACTACTACCTGAGCACCGGGCGGATGCTGCCGGTCGATGCACTCGAGACGCTGAGGGGGTTCGACGCGATCCTGTTCGGCGCGGTCGGCTCGCGCGAGGTCCCGGACCACGTGACCCTGTGGGGCCTGCGCCTGGCCATCGTGCAGGGGTTCGATCAGGGGGTCAGCCTGCGCCCGGCGCGGCTGCTGGCGGGCGTGCGCAGTCCATTGGCGAACCGCTCGCCTGACGAGGTCGACCTGGTGGTGGTCCGCGAGAACACCGAGGGCGAATACTCGGGCATCGGCGGCTTCACACGACGGGGCCTGCCGGGTGAGGTGGCCGTCCAGACCACCGTGTACTCGCATGACGCGATCGCCCGCACGGCGCGCTTTGCCTTCGAGCTCGCGCGCTCGCGGTCTGCCCGGCATCTGACCAGCGTCACCAAGTCCAACGCCAGCCCCCACGCGAGCGTGTTGTGGGATGAGGTTGTCGCCGAGGTCGCCGCGGACTTCCCCGACGTCCCTTGGGAATCGGTGCTCGTCGACGCTGCGGCGGCGCGGCTCGTGCTCGAGCCCCAGGAGTTCGACGTGATCGTCGCCTCCAACCTGCACGGCGACATCCTGTCGGATCTGACGGGCGCGCTGGCCGGGAGCCTCGGCATGGCTCCCAGCGCCAACCTCAGCCTCGACCGCTCGCGCCCGTCGATGTACGAGCCCGTCCACGGTTCGGCGTTCGATCTCGTCGGCCGGGGGCTGGCCAACCCGATCGGGATGGTGCTGTCCGCCGCGCTGATGCTCGATGACGTCGGGTTGCGAGACGGCGCGGACCGCGTGCGGCGGGCCGTGGAATCGGCCTGCGCCGCCGGAGTGCTCACCCGCGACGTGGGCGGCAGCGCGACCACCGGCGAGGTGGCCGACGCCATCGTGCGCGCGCTCAACGGGAGCGTCGGGGGATGAAGGTCACCGAGGCCCAGGGGCTGTGGGCGCCCGCGGGCGTCTACTGCAACACCGCCAGCTACGGCCTCCCACCGCGCCCGGCCTGGGACGCGCTGCAGGCTGCGCTCGCCGACTGGCAGGGCGGCCGTACGAGCTGGGAGCGCTGGGGCGAGAGCACCGAGGCGGCGCGGGCGGCGTTTGCGCGGATCGTGGGCGTCGACACCGGGCGTGTCGCAGTCGGCTCCACGGTCTCCGAGCTCGTCGGCACGATCGTCACCGCCCTGCCCGCGAGGACGCGGGTGGTCGTCCCCGAGATCGAGTTCACCTCCAACCTCTTTCCCTACCTGGTCCAGAGCCGGCTCGACGTGCACCCCGTGCCGGTCGGGGCCGTCGCCGACGCCGTCGCGGAGGGCGCCGGTGCCGTCGCCTTCAGCGCGGTCCAGATGAGCACGGGCGAGGTTGCCGACCTGGACGCGATCCTCGATGCCGCGGCGGCGGTGGACGCGGTGACGATCTGCGACGCCACCCAGGCGGTGGGCTGGCTGCCGATCGACGCCGGGCGCTTCGACGCGCTCGTGTGCACTGCCTACAAATGGCTGATGTCGCCGCGCGGCACCGCCTTTCTCACCGTCTCAGACCGTCTGCTCGCCGATGCGGTGCCCTACAGCGCCGGCTGGTACGCCGGCGAGAACGTGCATGCCAGCTACTTCGGGCCGCCGCTACGCCTCGCGCACGATGCGCGCCGGTTTGACCTGTCGCCGGCGTGGTTCTGCTGGGTGGGCACGGCGCCGGCCCTCGAGCTGATCGAGGAGATCGGAGTGCAAGCCATCCACGACCACGACGTCGCGCTGGCCAACCGCTTTCGTGCCGGCCTGGGCATGGAGGCCGCCAACAGCGCGATCGTCTCCGCCGACGTGCGCGAGGCGGCGACGCGGCTCGAGCGAGCCGGGATCGTGGCCGCCATGCGAGGCGGCCGACTGCGTACCTCCTGGCACGTCTACAACGATGAGCGCGATGTCGACCGGGTGCTCGAGGTGGTCCTTGGTTGAGGCGCTGCCGCGCGCTGGCCTATGGCGCGGGAGGCGGTGAGAAGGAGATGCGTAAGCTCGGAGGATGTCGGCGAATCCATCGCTTGGGGCCACGACCGCCGATCAACCGCTGATCACCGCGGTCATCAACGCTCCGGTGGGCGATGATCGTCAAGGCGGTGATTTCTACGTCATCGAGCAGCGTGGCCCTTGCTGGATGCTGTTACTGGGCGACGTGACCGGCAAGGGCGAGCAGGCTGCGCCGGAAGCCCGGCGCGCCGCGGGGGCAGCGCGGGGTCTGCTCTCGCAGGTCAGTGATCCCGCCGAGCTGCTTGCGCTCCTCAATCAGGAGCTGTACGCCGACCGCGACTTCGAGACCTCGGTGGCGATGTGTGCGCTGTTCATCGACACCGAGAAACGCGCAGCGACCTGGGCGTTCGCCGGCCACGTTCCGCCGTGCTGGCTCGATACCGGCCTTCCCGTGGACGGCGCCACCCCAGGTCTACCGCTCGGCCTCGAACCGGTCTGCGACGCGACGTCCGCCGGAAGGCGCCCGCTGCGTCCGGGGGAGGGTCTCGTTCTGTTCACCGACGGCTTGGAAGACGTCCGCGGGCCCGGCAACGACCGGTTTGGGATCGCCCGTATCAGCCACACGCTCGCCAGCGACCTTTACGGCGCCAGCCCGGATGTCGTGGTCGAGGGGCTCAAGGCGGCCGCCTGCCGCTTCGGCGGGGGAGAGCTCTACGACGACGTCTGCATCCTTGCGTTCCGGCTCACCGCGGTGGGCCTGTGAGCGGCCAGCGAGTGCCCGGTGGGGTGGTGCACGAGCTGCCAGCGGACCTGCGGGAGGCGCTGGTCGGCAACGCCGCGGCACTCGATGCCTGGAAGGACATCACGCCGCTGGCTCGCAACGAGTTCATCTGCTGGGTCGAGGATGCCAAGCAGGAGACCACCCGGGAGCGTCGCATTCGGCGGACCCAGGAGGAGCTGGAGGAGGGCCAGCGCCGGCCCTGCTGCTGGCCGGGGTGCAGGCACCGCGAGCGCACCGGCAGGTAGCCACAGCCATCCGTGGGCGTTGAGCTGCGGCTCTGGAAGCTAACCGGGTGAGCGGCGCGTGAGCTCCGTGCTCGCCGCCGAGATGAAGCCCTGCGCCACCGATTTTCCGACGTCGCCGAGCGGGAGGAAGCGAGGGACGTCGAGATTCGCGTCGAGTTCGAGCTCGATGCGCGTGCTCTCCCCTTCCGTCAAGCGCCAGATGACGTCGAATTTCGCGGCTCCGCCGACCTTGGCGAGCCTGACGGTCGCCGGGGGCTCGAGCGTGACCGCCATCAGCAGGTCGAAATCCTTGGTCACGGGCCCGACCGACAGGTGCAACTTGGTCTGTGCCCTGCTGGGCATGCCCCGCGCGTCGCGTTCGAGCACCTCGACCGCGCGGACGACCTCCGGATACCAGACCGGGTATCCGTCGACCGCCTCGACCAGAGCAAGGCACTGCGCCAGGGGCGCAGGCACGAGCGCCGCGGCGTCTCCTCGTAGCTCTTTCATAGGAGCAATCTACCCACCGCCGCTGACTCATCTAGACGAGGCGAGTCCTGTCCCTTCCCGGAGGCATGTTGGGCTACTCTGTGGGCGAGCCGTTGATGACCGAACCGGTCCTGCACCTATCTGCGTTGGTCGGCAGTCGGCTGCTTGATTCCTCCGGCCAGCGGTTGGGAAAGATCGAGGATCTGATCGTCAGGCTCAACGCCCACGATCACCTACCGCCGGTCACCGGCTTGACGGCGCGGATCGGGGGGCGCGAGATGTTCGTGCCCGCGGACCGGCTGGCCAGCTTGGAGCAGGCGGCGGCGCGCACGTCAACGACGAAGCTCGATCTGGCGCAGTTTGAGCGTCGACCCGGCGAGGCGCTGCTGCGGCGCGATGTCCTGGGCCGGAGCCTGATCAATGTCAGGACTGCCCGTTTGGTCACCGCGCGCGAGGTCGAGCTGGTGTACGAGGCAGACGCGTGGCGAGTGGCGGGTATCGACCCGACGATCCGCGCGTCGATCTGGCGATTCCTGCCCCGGCGATACCGTGGCCACGAGGCCGAGCACCCCCAGTTCATCCCCTGGTCTGAGACCGAGCCGTTCGTCGGGCACGTCCCGACCTCGCGGCTGCGGTTGGCTTCGCGGCGGCTCGCGCGGCTTCATCCGGCGCAGATCGCCGATTTGGTCGAGGCGGCTTCGCATGCGGAGGGCGAGGAGATTCTCAAGGCAGTCGCGGATGACAAGGAGCTCGAAGCGGACGTCTTCGAGGAGCTCGACGACGAGCACCAGGTCGAGTTCCTGCGCGATCGCTCTGACGAGGAGATCGCCGCGGTGCTCGGACGGATGGCGAGCGACGATGCTGCTGATCTGCTGCTGGAGATAGAGCAGGACCGCCGGATCCCCGTCCTTGACCTTCTCGCCGCCGCTAAGCAGCTGAAGATCAAGCGGCTGCTCGGCTACAACCCTTCGACCGCCGGGGGGCTGATGAACCCGGACTTCGCATCGCTGCCGGCCGACGCGTCGGTCGCCCAGGCGCTCTCCGCGCTGCGTCGCAGCGAGCTTGACCCGCGGCAGCTTCTGACGGTGTGGGTGATCGATACGGACGGCCATCTCGCCGGCGGTGTGCTGGCCTCCGAGCTGGTTCGCGCGGCCGACCAGGCGACGGTGTCTGAGCTGATCGAGACCGCCGTGCCGACGGTCTCGCCGGAGACCGAGCTTCCCGAGGTCGCACGGTTGATGGCTGACTTCAACCTGCTGGCGATGCCCGTGATCGACAGCGACGACAAGCCGATCGGGGTCGTCGCGGTCGATGACGTGATCGAGCTGCTGCTCCCAGAGGGATGGCGGCGGCGAGCTGGGCTCGCTCGAGGATAGGTCGCGGACTCGCCTCGACCGCGCTGGTATTGACCGCGATCCGGCGGCCGATGCCCACTAAACTGCTCCCGGCAATGGATGAACAAGTCTTACAGCCCGACAGCGAGCTGCCCCGAAGTCTCAGGACCGTGGCCGCCGTGGTGAACGTCCGCTCACGCCAGGAGGCATGACCTCGGGCTGAGGACCTTCCCGACGGTCGCTGCGGAACCGCGACCGGATCGGAGAGGAGGTCACTCGATGACGACGAACCCGAGCCGGGGCACCCCTCCCGGCGCGCCTTCATCCGCCCCGCGCGAGTCAACCCCGGCTGCCGCGGCCGGCGCTCCCTCGTCCGTTCCTCGCGAGTCAACCCCGGCCCCCGCGGCCTCGCCTCGTCCGCGGCGTCAGCGTGCGGTGCTCGATCCCGCGCACGTCGGTGACATTCAGGGGGCGTTTGGAACGATCGGCCAGCACGAGGAGGCGCACCGGGGCGTTCGGGCCCGCTCTCTCGCGCTCCTGGCGATCATCGGACCCGGGCTGATCGTGATGGTCGGCGACAACGATGCCGGCGGAGTCAGCACGTATTCGCAGGCCGGCCAGAATTACGGCACCAGTCTGCTGTGGGTGCTGCTCCTCCTCATTCCGGTACTGGTCGTCAATCAGGAGATGGTGGTGCGGCTCGGCGCGGTCACCGGCGTCGGTCACGCCAAGCTCATCAATGAACGCTTCGGCCGCTTCTGGGGGTGGTTCTCCGTCGGGGACCTCTTCCTCCTGAACTTCCTCACCATCGTGACCGAGTTCATCGGAGTCAGCCTGGCGCTCGGTTATCTCGGTGTCTCGAAGTTCATCGCCGTGCCGATCGCGGCGATCGGGCTGGTGGTGATGACGGCCAGCGGCAGTTTTCGTTTCTGGGAGCGATCGATGTTCGTGTTCGTGTTCGCGAACCTGTTGGTCGTACCGCTGTTCTTCATGGCTCACCCCCGGATCGGCGACGTCGCCCGGCACGTCTTCGTCCCGGGCATCAAGGGCGGGGCGAACTCGACATCCATCCTGCTGATCATCGGGATGGTCGGCACGACCGTCGCGCCGTGGCAGCTGTTCTTTCAGCAGTCCAACATCATCGATAAGCGAATAACCCCACGTTGGATCAACTACGAGCGCCTCGACACGTGGATCGGGGCCGTTGTCGTCGTGATCGGCGCTGCCGCGCTGATCTCCATCTCGGCATTCGCCTTCGGGCACACGAGCTATTTCGGGCACTTCACCGACGCCGGGGGCACGGCATCTGGACTAGATCACGTGCTCGGCTCGATCCCCGCCGCGTTCTTCGCGGTGGTACTGCTCAACGCGTCTCTGATCGGCGCCGGCGCGCTGACGCTGTCGACGAGCTACGCCTTCGGCGACGTGTTCGGAACCAAGAGCTCGCTGCACCGCAGCTTCGCTGACGCCAAGCTGTTCTACGGCATCTTCTCGGCGCTGATCATCGGGGCCGCGGCGATCGTGCTCATTCCGGGCGCACCGCTGGGAGTGATCACGCTGTCCGTTCAGGCGCTGGCCGGCGTGCTGCTGCCGAGCGCCAGTGTCTTCCTGCTTCTGCTCTGCAACGACCGAGAGGTGCTCGGGCCGTGGCGCAACGCCACCTGGCTCAACGTGCTCGCGATCGTGATCGTCGCTGTGCTCGTGCTGCTGTCCCTCATCCTGATGGCCACCACGGTGTTCCCCACCATCGACGTCACCGCGGTCGCGCTCGGCGGGGGCTCGGCGCTGGCGGTCGGCCTCGGCACGGCGGGGGTGCTCTGGCTACGCTCACGCCGCCGCGGCCAGGCCGTGACCGAGGTCGAGGTGGAGGTCGGCCCAGCCATCCCCAAGGAGCAGTGGACGATGCCGCCGCTCGCGCTACTCGCTCGCCCGAAGTGGTCCACCAGCCGCAAAGTCGCGATGCTCTCGCTCCGCGGATATCTCGTCGTGTCCGTAGCGCTGCTGATCGTCAAGGCCGTTCAGCTCGGCGGCGGATAGGAGGGCGCGGCCGCGGTCGCACGCCCGCGTGTGGCCATCTTTCGCGCCGGCTTGTTGGGCTGACACCCAGACTACGACGTCGCGCGGCGCTCGGCGCGAATCTGCCGTTGGACGACGTCCCAGGTTCCCGACAGATGCTCGCGCAGGATCACCTCGGCGTGCTCGGCATCGCCGAGCCGAACCCGTCGCAGGATCTCGCGGTGCTGCTGTTGAGCCGACCGTAGGCTGTCGACCGCGGTCACGTAGATCCGGAGGTAGGGCTCACTCGCCACCCACAGCGAGCCGACGAGAGACTCGAGGCGCGGCATATCCGCAGCGGCGTAGATCAATGAGTGAAAATCGCGGTTGGTGTTCCGCCATGCGCCCGAATCGGCTTCCTGGCTGTCCATGAGCGCGATCAGATCATCTAACTCAGCGAGCTTGGCTCGGTCATTGGACAGGTGAGGGACGGCCGTCTTCAGGGCCAGTGACTCCAACTCGGCTCTGATCAGGAACAGCTCATCGAGCTCCTTCTCATTGAGCGCGTTGATCAGGATCCGTCGCTTACCGTCGAACGAAACGAGGCCTTCGGCCTCAAGGCGCCGGAGCGCCTCCCGCACGGGAATGATGCTGACGTTGAAGCGCTCCGACAGCGGCTTGAGATGAATCAGTCCCGGCTGATAGACGCCCTGCGAGATGTCGTGACGCAACTGCTTGTAGATCACATCGGTCACAGACGGGAGCGAGATGGGGGCGGGCTGTGGCTCAGTCATGCGCTGCGGAGAGGAGCGCCGGCAATCGACTCATAGCGCTCCACATCGCGCCCCGTCACGTGCTCGCCGAGCGTCCCGCGGGCGTAGTGGGCAAAGTGTTGGGTCTCCTGATGGCGACGGTAGGCGGCCTCATCGGCATACATCTCGTGTAGGTACAGC
>JBAQGP010000698.1:0-1649 GCA_049287845.1 Solirubrobacteraceae bacterium
CCGTCCAACTGGGCGGTCCCCCGCACTCCAGCTTGCACCAAATCAGGACAGTTAGATATCGGTCGGGGCGCGCCGGCTGCGCACCGAGGCGCCGACCGAGGCGGCGACGACGAGCGCGATGCCCAGCACCGCCCGCGCGCTGAGCTGCTGGCCCAGGACCACGAAGCCGGCCAGCGCCGCCATCGCCGGCTCGATGCTCATCAGGACTCCGAACAGCGAGGCGGCCATGCGGCGCAGGGCCTCCATCTCAAACGAGAACGGGATCGCCGAGGAGAGGATCCCAACCGCCGCCCCCAGCGCGAGTGACCGCGGCTCGAGCAGGTGCGATCCGGCGGCGGCCACCCCCACCGGAAGGGACACGAGCGAGGCCACACACAGCGCCACGGTCAGTCCCGCCCCCCGTTCGAAGGCCCGCCCCACGCGCGCGCTGAGCAGGATGTAGCAGCCCCACAGGGCGCCGGCGAGGAGCGCGAAGAAGACGCCGAGCCCCGAGATCGGCGCTGCTCCGCCGTGGGTGAGGGCCAGGATCCCGGCCACCGCCAGCGCGACCCAGACGAGATCCACGAGCCGGTGCGACCCGGCCACTGCCACCGTGAGCGGGCCCACGAACTCCAGCGCCACCGCGATGCCCAGCGGAACCCGGTGCAGCGCGTTGTAGAAGCTCAAGGTCATCCCGGCCAGCACCAGCCCGAACACGACGGCCACCGGTAGACCTCGCAGGGCCCGGCCGCGCAGCCGCGGCGGAGAGGTGGCCAGCAGGACCAGCGCGGCGGTGACCATCCGCAGCACCACGGCCCCGCTCGGCCCGACCCAGCCGAACAGATGCACCGCGAACGCCCCGCCGAGCTGCACCGAGGCGATTCCTCCGATCACCAGGCCACCTGACGGCGCGCGCGCCAGCCAGCCCGCATCCGGCGCGCGTCTCGTCAGATCGGCCATGGTCCCCGATCGTAATCCGCCCCCGGAACGCGCGCCGGCGACGCGCAGGGGCATATCACCGCGGCGGCGGCCCGGCGCTGGCGCGGACCACCAGCGCGGTATCGAGTACCTGGACCGGCTCGACTGCCTCGCCGGCCATCAGCGCCAGCAGCGTCCGTGCCGCCACCTCCCCCTTGCGCCGGTCGGGCTGGCGCACCGTCGTCAGCCCCAGGCCCGCGGCGGTGGAGGCGTCGTCGAAGCCGACGACCGACACGTCGGCCGGGACGTTCAAGCCGCGGCGCCGGGCCTCCGCGAGAGCGCCCTCGGCCAGACGGTCTGACAGGCACAGGAGCGCCGTCGGCGCCGGGCGGAGGTCGAGCAGCGCCGCGGCCGCCTCGGCTCCCTCGGCCACGGAGCTCGTCACCCCGGCCACCACCGGGACCCGGGACCACTCGAGGCCGGCGGCGGTCACGGCGCGGCGGTAGCCCCGAAGGCGATTGCGCGTCACGGCATACGTGGCGCCGGCCTGCACGTCGGCACCCACCCGAGCTCGCCTCTGCCCGCGGTGCAGCGAGAACGTGATCACGCCGATGCGGCGGTGGCCGAGCTCCAGCAGATGATCGGCCGCCCGCCGTGCCCCCGCCGCGTCGTCGATCCCGACCCAGCACGGCACCGGCCCGCTCCGTCGTCCCAGCGCGCCCGGCTCGGGCTCGTCGATCACCACCGTGGGC
>JBAQGP010000699.1:0-3256 GCA_049287845.1 Solirubrobacteraceae bacterium
GCCTCGGAGCGGGCGCGGGCCTCGTCGCGGGGGATCGGTGTCGCGTCACGCCCGCGCGCGATGGCATCGAGGATCGCCTCGCCCCGACGCTTGATCGTCGGCGGGTGCAGGCCGCGGATCTGCTCGAGACCGGCCGTGGTCGACGGCCGGCGCTTGGCCAGCTCGACCAGTGCGGGGTCGGCGACGATGGAGCCGACGGGGCGGTCCAGGTCCGATGCCGTGCGCTCGCGCCACGCCGCCAGCACCTGGGCCACGGCGCGTGAGCGGGGATCGAGCTGACCGATGCGGGGCAGGCGCTCCCACGCGGTCTCGGGGTCACGCTCGTCGGTGGCCCCCTCGAGCCGGCGGCACTCCTCCCGTGCCCACTCCTCGCGGCCGCTGGTGCTCAGGCGCCGCTGGATCTCATCGGCGAGCTGCAGCAGATGGGCGACGTCCTCGGCGGCATAGCCGAGCTGCTCGGCGGTGAGCGGACGCGCATCCCAGCGCGTGTAGCTGGCGGTCTTGCCGACCCGCTGGCCGAGCACCGAGCCGAGCAGGTTGCCGTATCCGGCCTGGGCGCTGGCCCCGGTGAAGCCGGCGGCGATCTGGGTGTCGAAGATGTTGTTGAGCTCGGTGCGCCAGGCGCGGCGCAGGATGGCGACGTCCTGGCGCCCGGCGTGCAGAACGATCTCGATCTCTGGGTCGCCGAGCAGCACCGCCAGCGGGGTCACGTCCTGGTCGGCGAGCGCGTCGATGAGGAAGATGCGCGGATCGCCCTCGCCGCCGGCCGGGTCGACCGCCACCTGCACCAGACACAGCAGGGCCCGGTAGCGCCCCTCCGACATGAATTCGGTATCGATCCCGAGGCGGCCGACCTGCCGGGCCGTCTCCGCCGCCTGCGCGATGTCCGAGCTGCTCGCCAGCTGGCTCGAGGGCACGGTTTCCATGTCCGGACCCTACACGGAGCGCCACACCGAGACGGCTCACACCGCCCTGAGCCGGGCACCGGTTCTGAGCCTAAACCGACCCCCCTGGTAGGATTTAGCTCACGCCATGATCTTCTCCTCCAAAGCCGAGTACGGCGTGCGGCTCATGATCGAGCTGGGCCACCAGGTCCCCGAGCATCCCACCAGCCTCAAGGCGATCGCCGATGCCGAGGGTCTTCCGCTGGCCTATCTGGAGCAGGTGGTGGCGCGTCTGCGCCGGGCCGGCCTGGTCATGAGCGCCCGTGGTGCCCACGGGGGCTACTGGCTCAGCCGTCCGGCGGATGAGATCAACATGGATGAGGTCGTGCAGGCGCTCGAGGGGTCGATCGCCCCGATGGAGTGCTTCGTGCACGACCACACCGAGCGGGTGCTCTGCTCCCACCAACCCGACGCCGGCCGTGGGTGCGCCACCAAGCTTCTGTGGACCCGCGTCCAGGGCGGCATCATCCGCTCGCTCCAGACCACGACATTGGCCGAGCTGGTGCAGTTCTCGGGTCGCCACGAGGTGGGGCCCGTCGCCACGGCTACGGTCGCCGGCGGGACGCCCGCCGCCTGACAACGACACACCCGGAAACGAGACATGCCCGAACTAGAGATTCGCAACCTTCACGTCCGCGCCGGGGACAAGGAGATCCTCCGCGGCCTGGAGCTGACCGTGGGCAGGGGCGAGATCCACGCCCTGATGGGACCCAACGGCTCCGGAAAATCCACCCTGGCCAACGCGATCATGGGTCACCCCAACCTGGAGGTGACCGAGGGCCAGATCCTGCTTGACGGCGAGGACATCACCGAGGCCGCCACCGACGAGCGCTCCCGCATGGGGCTGTTCATGGCCTTCCAGTACCCGGTGTCGGTGCCGGGCGTGACCGTCACCAAGTACCTGCGCACGGTGATGAACGCCCACCGCGAGTCCCGCGGCGAGACGGCGATCCCGCTCAAGGAGTTCCGCCAGAGCGTCGAGGCGGCCATGGAGCTGACCAAGGTGCCGTCGGAGTTCAGCCGCCGCTACCTCAACGAGGGCTTCTCCGGCGGAGAGAAGAAGCGCATGGAGATCCTGCAGCTGGCGCTCCAGCGCCCCCAGCTGGCGATCCTCGACGAGACCGATTCGGGTCTGGACATCGATGCCCTGCGCGTGGTCGCCGAGGGGGTCAACTCGGTGGCGGGCCCGGACATGGGCGTCCTCATCATCACCCACTACCAGCGCATCCTGCACCTGGTGCAGCCCAGCCACGTGCACGTCATGTACCGCGGGCGCATCGTCAAGGAGGGCGGTCCCGACCTCGTCACCGAGCTCGAGGCCAAGGGCTACGGCTGGATCACCGACGAGCTGGAGGCCGTCGCCTGATGGCGGCCGCCGCGCGTGCTGTGAGCTGATGTCGACGATCGAGGCCATCCGCGACCTGACCGGCGAGTTCCCGACGCTGCGGCGGGAGTTCGACGGCCGCCCGGTGGCATACCTGGACTCCGCGGCGACCTCGCAGACGCCGCAGGTCGTCATCGACGCGATGACGCGCTACTACACGCAGACGCGCGCCTCCGTTCACCGCGGCGTCTATCCGCTGGCGGTGGAGGCCACCGATCAGTTCGAGGGCGCGCGCCAGACGATCGCCTCCTGGCTGGGCTCCACCACCGAGGAGACGATCTTCACGCCCAACGCCACGGCCGCGCTGAACCTCGTGGCCTACACGTGGGGCCGCCAGAACGTCGGCGCCGGGGACCTGGTGGTGCTCACCCAGATGGAGCACCACTCAAACATCGTCCCCTGGCAGGTGCTGTGCGCCGAACAGGACGCCGCGCTCGCCTACGTCCCGGTCCTGCCCGACGGTCAGCTGGACCTCGACGCCCTCGACGCGCTGCTCGCGCGCTCACCGAAGCTGGTGGCGGTCGCCCACGTCTCCAACGTGGTGGGCACGATCAACCCGATCGACGAAATCGCGCGCCGGGCGCACGCGGCCGGGGCGGTCGTCGTCGTCGACGGCTCTCAGGCGATCCCGCAGATCCCCGTCGATCTGCGCGCGCTGGATGTCGACTTCTACGCCTGGACGGGGCACAAGGCCTACGGCCCCACCGGCATCGGTGTCCTGCACGGCCGCCGTGAGCTGCTGGAGCGCATCCCGCCGTTCATCGCCGGTGGCCACATGATCAAGATGGTCGGCGACACCGAGTCCACCTGGGCCGACCTGCCGTGGAAGTTCGAGGCCGGGACGTCGCAGATCGCCGAGGCCATCGGCCTGGGCGTCGCCGTGGACTGGATCCAGGCGATCGGCATCGAGCGCATCCGGGCCCACGAG
>JBAQGP010000700.1:0-1984 GCA_049287845.1 Solirubrobacteraceae bacterium
GCGCTACCACGCCCGGTCCGCCCAGCAGCGCGACCGCCGAGGCCAACCGATCGCTGGACGGCAGCCTCAACTTCGGTATGCGCCAGGCCGGCCGCTTCAGCGGCGCCTACGTGGTCGATCTCACCGCCAACCGGACCCTGTACGCCAAGAACGCCAACACCGGTCGTCTCCCCGCGTCGGTGGAGAAGCTCTACACCACGACCAGCGTCCTGCAGCGCTTCGGGCCCAAGGCCTCGCTGACCACCTCGCTGCTCGGCAGCGGCACGCAGGCCGGCGGCACGTTCACCGGCACGCTGTACCTCCGCGGCGGCGGAGACCCGACGTTCGGCTCCGCGTCCTTTGACACGGCCAACTACGGAACGGGCGCGACGATCCAGCAGCTCGTCTCAGCGCTGCAGACCGCGACCGGGATCACCGCGCTCAACGGCAACGTGGTCGCGGACGAGACGATGTTCGACTCTGACCGCGGGACTCCGGCCACGGGGAATGAGCCCTCGATCGATACCGAGGGCGAGCTCAGCGCGCTTGCCTACAACCGGGGCTGGGCCAACGCGATCGGCACCATCTACTTCAAGCATCCCGCCGTGCAAGCGGGCCAGGAGCTGGTCGCCGCACTCAGGGCGGCGGGGATCCGGGTGCCCCGTCGTGTCAAGGTCACGGCCGGCCCCACCCCGACGGACGCCACAGACCTGGCCGAGATCGACTCTCCGCCGATGGCCACGCTCGTGGCCCTGACCAACGCACCATCGGACAACTTCTTCGCCGAGACGCTCCTCAAGGACCTCGGGGCCCGCTTCGGCTCCGGTGGGACGACCGCGGCCGGAGCCGCCGTCGTGCAGGCTCAGATGGCCAGGAGCTTCAGCATCCGCCCCCGGCTCAATGACGGATCCGGCCTGTCGCGCTCGGACCTGACAACGCCGGTGCAGGTCGTGACGCTGTTACGCGGCATGGTCACCGACGCCCCTTTCACCGCGTCGCTCGCCGTCGCCGGCGAGACCGGCACGCTCCAGCACGAGATGCGCGGGACCTACGCCCAGGGTCGCTGCCGCGGCAAGACCGGAACGCTGCACGACGCCTCCAACGTGGTGGGCTACTGCCGGGCCGAGGACGGACACACCCTGGCCTACGCGCTGATGATGAACGGCATCGTGCCTGACTACGCCCACCCGATCCAGGACCGGATGCAGGTGGCGCTGGCGAAGTACACCGGCTGATCGTCCCGCGGCTTGCCGGCTTGGCAGGTCGGATGGAGGTCAGCCGGCTCAGCCGCCCAGCAGCTCCAGCAGTCCCGCCTCGTCCAGTACCGGCACGCCCAGCTTCTCGGCCTGGGCGAGCTTCGAGCCCGCGCTCTCTCCCGCCACGACCCAATCGGTCTTGCGCGACACCGACCCGGTGACGCGGCCACCGGCGGCCGTGATCC
The DNA here is from genome assembly GCA_049287845.1 of Solirubrobacteraceae bacterium. Lineage (GTDB taxonomy): Bacteria > Actinomycetota > Thermoleophilia > Solirubrobacterales > Solirubrobacteraceae > Palsa-465. The sequence goes on from JBAQGP010000700.1 coordinate 1,421, forward strand.
GCTCGGTGGCCTGCTCACGCGTGAGCTCGGGCAGCGTCCCGGTCAGCACCAGCGTCTTGCCCGCCAGAGGCCCCTCGCCGGGCGGCGGCCCCTCCTGCTCGAACTGCAGGCCCCGCTCGCGCAGGTCGGCGATCAACTGCTCCATGACCGGGTCGTGCAGTTGCTCGTGGATGGTGGCCGCCATCTTCGGCCCCACCCCCGGGGTCGCCTCGATCGACTCGGGGTCGGCCGCGAGGAGCGCGTCGATCGAACGGAACTGGGCAGCGAGGTTGCGGCCGGTGACGCCGCCGACCTCCTCGATGCCCAGCGCGACCAGCACGCGGCCAAAGGGCATGTCCTTGGATCGGGCGATCGCCGCGACGAGCTTCTCGGCCGATACCTGCCCGAACCCCGGCTGCTCGGCGATCTGCTGGGCCGTCAGGTCATAGAAGTCGGCGGCCGTCCGGACCCAGCCGAGCTCCATGAACAGGCTCACCTGCTTCTCGCCGAGCCCATCGATGTCCATCGCGGCGGCGTAGTGCTTGAGCAGCTGCCACTGCCGTCCGGGGCAGGCCCGGTTGGGGC
>JBAQGP010000701.1:0-6631 GCA_049287845.1 Solirubrobacteraceae bacterium
GTGAGGGCGCCGGCGGGCGCGCCGGTCCGCGTCGACGCGCGCCCCAGCGAGCCCTCGAACTTGGTGCCGCGGCTGAGCGCGAACAGGATCCGCGCGCCGGCCGTCGACGCCGCCAGGCCGCTGGCGAACGCGCTGATCGTGGCTCCGGCGTTGATGAGGTCCTCCATCCAGGCGCCGATGTAGGTGTGCCCCAGCTGCCCGAGCGGAGCGGCGGAGCCGGCGAACGCCTTCGCGCCGGTGGCGGTCGCGCCGAAGCCCCACGTCTGGACCAGGATGCAGAGGATGTAGAAGATGCCCGAGGCGATCACCGCGTTGCGGATGGCGCGCGGGATCTCGCGCTTGGGGTTGTCGGTCTCCTCGCCCAGAGACGCCGCGCCCTCGAAGCCGGCGAAGGACAGGAAGCCGAACACCGCCGCGCCGCCCACCGCCGACAGCGAGGTCCCGCCGGGGATCTTGAAGGCGTCGATGCTGATCGAGGTCCCGTGCGGCGAGGAACCGGCGATGAGCTTGATGACGATGACCAGCATGAGGATGAAGATCAGCGTCACCGAGATGCCCTCCATCCCCAGCAGCGAGCGGGCGGCGATGCGGATGTCGCCGAAGGCCAGGATGGCGATGATGATGGCCGCCACCAGCGCGATCCAGATGTAGTCAGCGCCCTTCCAGATGCCCGTGCCCTGAAAGAAGGCCACCCCGAAGGTGCCCGCCTCGGCCGTGCTCGCGCACGTGAAGGCGAGGTAGGTGCCCAGCAGCGCCCACCCGGAGAAGAACCCGGCCTGCGGTCCCAGTGTCACCCCGGCCAGCGCGTAGACCGAGCCGGCGTGGCTGAAGTAGCGCGAGAGGCGGATGAACGCGTAGGAGACCAGCAGGACCCCGACGGTGGCGAAGATGAACGCCAGCGGCACGGCGCGCCCGATGAGCCCCGCCGGAGCGGTGCCGTTGAGCGCCATCGCCGCGGTGGGCGCCATGATCCCGATCGAGATGGCGATGGCCTCCCAGAAGCGCAGCTCGCGGCGCAGGCCATGAGACGGAGGGTTCGGGGTCGATGCCGGCGCTTGCGTTGCCATCGCCTGTCCCTTCTTTTTAGTTGTGGTCTAGGGGGTGAAGATCGCTTCGGGGAGGAAGGCGCCGACGACCCAGTTGGGGACGTCGACGATCTCGTGGATCCGCAGGTCGGCGGCCACCGAGGCGATGGCGTACGCCTCCTGGCGAGTGCGGCCATAGCGCTCCGCGACATGGTCGATGAGCGCACGGACGGCCTCGCGTGACGCCTCCATGAGGTCGGGCCCGATCCCGGTGCACACGTGGTAGGCCGACTGCTCGGTGGCGGCGACCTGGCCCGCCGGGATCGCGTACTGCGGGTAGCGCGCGGTCATGTCCGGGCGGACGCTGAGGCGCACGGCGATGTCCATGGCCGCTTCCACCGCCGTCCCGCACACCTCGGCGTCGCCCATCGCCGCATGCGTGTCGCCGACGGAGAACAGCGCGCCCTCGACGGCGACGGGCAGGTAGAGGGTGGTGCCGCGGCGCAGGTGCTTGATGTCCATGTTGCCGCCCCACTGCGACGGCGGGACCACGGAGTGCGGGCCGGGCTCGGCCGGGGCCAGTCCGATCGTGCCGGGGAAGGGTTCGAACGCGAGGGTGACCCCGTCGGTGAACCGCACGGTCCTGGTGGCCGGGTCCACCTCAGAGATGTGCAGCCACGGCTCGGGGAACTCATCGGCCAGCAGTCCGAAGCCGGGGATGATCGCCGTCCAGCCCCAGTCCTCGGAGGTGAGCTTCAGGATCTCGACGGCGAGCACGTCCCCGGGCCGGGCGCCCTTGACGTAGACGGGCCCGGTCACCGGGTTGACCCGGGAGAGGTCCATGTTCTCGACATCTCGCGCGGTGGACTGCGCGCTCAGCTGGCCGCCCGAGGCGTCGGCGCACTGCAGCTCGACGGTCTCGCCCGATTCGATCTCCAGCACCGGCTCGGCCGCGTTGTCCCAGACGAACGCGGCATGCTCGGAGCCGATGGAATGGATCGAGTGCGGTGGCTCAGACCCGGCCAAAGTGGGTGCACCCTACCGCATCGAGTGTTGCCTATTGGTTCATTCGCCGGGAGCGCGCTCCCCAGCCGGTGGCCGGAGGCCGCGGTCGCGTGCTGTGAGTGGCGCGCTGACGCCGCGGGGGCGAAACCTTTCGGTTTGAGGCTGGCCGTCGGCGGAAATGTTGGTCGCCATCCGGTAGCCGGCGGGAGGGAGAACATCATGCGCGCACGTGCGGCCACGATCTTTGCGGTGATGACCTGTGCGGTGGTGTTCGCGCCGTCTGCGTTTGCCCATGACGGCGGGCACGGGGGCCCGTGGTCCTGGGGCCACGGTCACCATCACCCCTCGAGCCTCGTCGTCCCCACCCGCGACGGGGCGCTACAGGGCGAGACCGCGGCCGGGGTCGACCAGTGGCTCGGCATCCCGTATGCCGCGCCGCCGGTGGGTTCCCTGCGCTGGAAGCCGCCGGAGCCTGCGGCTGCGTGGCACGGTGTCCGTCCTGCGCTCACCCTGCCGCCCGCCTGTCCACAGCTGCCCAGCGGCAACGGGCCCCGCTCGGAGAACGAGGACTGCCTCTACCTCAGCATCTACCGCCCGGCGGGCGTGTCACGGCATGAGCGGCTGCCGGTGCTGGTCTGGATCCACGGCGGCGGCCTGACCACCGGGAGCGGCAACCAGCACAACGGGGCGCTGATGGCGACCACCAACCACATCGAGGTCGTCTCGATCAACTACCGGCTCGGGATGTTCGGCTTCCTCGCGCTGCCGTCGCTGAGCGCCGAGTCCCCGGATCACGCGTCGGGCGACTACGGGCTCCAGGATCAGGAGGCCGCGCTGCGCTGGACGCACTGGAACATCGCCGGGTTCGGCGGCGATCCGCGCAACGTCACCATCGCCGGGGAGTCGGCGGGCGGGTACTCGGTGTGCTCATTGTTGACGTCTCCGCCTGTCCGCGGGCTGTTCCAGCGCGCCGTGATCCAGAGCGGTTCGTGCATCTCGACCCCGCTGTCCTCTGCCGAGCAGAGCGGTGCCGCGTTCGCCTCCGCTCTTGGCTGCTCTGATCCGTCGAGCGCCGCGTCCTGCATGCGGTCAAAGACGCCGGCGCAGCTGCTGGATGACCCCCAGTACCCGGGGGCGCTGTCGCCGACGAGCGGCGGTCCCGAGCTGCCGGTGCCGCCGGCCTCTGCGGTGAGCGCCGGGCGGTTTGACCATGTCCCGCTGCTGATCGGGACCAACCACGACGAGGCCCGGACGTTTGCCCAGGGCTTCGCCAATGCGCCGGAGAGCGTGTATGTCCAGACCATCGATTCGGAGTTCGGGGCCAATGCCGGGAAGGTGCTGGCGGAGTACCCGTGGAGCAGCTTCCCGTCCCCGTACACGACCGCGTACGCGATCGGCGCGGTGTGGACCGACAGCGGGTTCACGGGCGGCATCGGCGGCTGCGCCACCCAGAACCTCGCCGGGCAATTCGGCGCCGGGACGCGGACGTTCTTCTACCAGTTCGACGACCGTCACGCTCCGGGCCTGAACAACCAGGTCCCCGGCTACCAGTGGGGAGCGGGGCACGCCATGGAGCTGGCCTACATGTGGCCCAGCTTCAACAACGGCTTCTCGCTCTACGACGAGTTCACGCCCGCCCAGAAGCAGCTGTCTGATCAGATGGTCCGCTGGTGGGGCGCGTTCGCCCGCTTCGGCGCGCCGCTGGTCCACGGCCAGCCGTACTGGCCCAGCTACCAGCGCGACCAGATCATGTCCCTCCGGCCGGGTGATCAGTCAACGCCGATCTCCAATGCCGAGTTCGGCGCCGAGCACAACTGCACGTTCTGGGCCTCGATTCCGGGCGCTGTGGGCGGCGGCAGTTGAGTGGGGCCGACGGGGAGCCGGCTTCCTCGACCGTCCTTCTGCTCGGCACCCTCGACACCAAGGGGCCCGAGTACGCCTACGTCCGCGATCGCCTCATCGACCTGGGGGTGGGGACGCTCGTGGTCGACGCCGGCATCCGCGAGCCGCAGGCGATCACGCCGGATGTCGCCCGCCACGAGCTGGCTCAGGCCGCGGGAGCCACCAGCGAGCACCTCGCGCACGAGGACGACCGGGGCGCCGCGGTAAAGGCCATGGCGAGGGGGGCGGCTGCCGTGGTGCGCCGCCTGTTTGACGAGGGCCGCTTCGGTGGCATGCTGGCCCTCGGTGGCTCCGGTGGGTCCTCGATCGCCGCCGCGGCGATGCGAGCCCTCCCGGTGGGCGTGCCGAAGCTGCTCGTCTCCACCATGGCCTCCGGAGACGTCCGGCCCTACGTCGGCGCCGTCGACGTGACGCTGATGAACTCGGTGGTCGACATCGCCGGGGTCAACTCGGTGAGCGCGCAGATCATGTCCAATGCCGCCGGGGCGATCGCCGGCATGGTGCGCGCCGGCCGACCCGAGGTGGAGCGGCGGCCGACGGTCGCGGCCAGCATGTTCGGGGTCACCACGCCGGCGGTGACACGTGCGCGCGAGAAGCTCGAGCAGCTCGGCTACGAGGTGCTCGTGTTCCATGCCACGGGGACGGGTGGTCAGTCGATGGAGGCGCTGGCCGCCGACGGCTTCCTCGACGGCGTGCTCGATCTGACGACCACCGAGCTGGCTGATGATCTCGTCGGCGGCGTGCTCTCAGCGGGACCCGATCGGCTCACGGCGGCCGGGGCGGCGGGGGTGCCGCAGGTGGTCTCGCTGGGGGCGCTGGACATGGTCAACTTCGGCCCGCGCGACAGCGTCCCGGCGGAGTTCGCGTCGCGAAACCTCTACGTCCACAACCCCACCGTGACCCTGATGCGCACGACCGCGGAGGAGTGCCGCGAGCTGGGGCGGCGGATCGGGACCAAACTGTCTGAGGCGGCCGGGCCGACCGTGTTGTTCATTCCGCTGCGAGGCGTCTCGATGATCGCCGTCGAGGGACAGCCGTTCCACGATCCGGAGGCCGATCGGGCCCTGCTCGAGGGGCTGCGCGAGACGCTGTCCGAGGACGTCGAGGTGCACGAGGTCGACGCCGCCATCAACGACGACGCGTTCGCCGACGCGACGGCTGCGCGGCTGCATGAGCTGATCCGGCAATCCGGGGGCGCGGGGTGACCCGCGCCGAGGCCCTGCGCCGCCTGCGCGCCCAGATCGACGGCGGGCGGCCCGTGATCGGCGCGGGGGCAGGGACCGGGCTGTCGGCCAAATGCGCCGAGGCCGGTGGCGCGGACCTCATCATCATCTACAACTCGGGCCGGTTCCGCATGGGCGGTCGTGGCTCGCTGGCCGGGCTGCTGCCCTACGGCGACGCCAACGCCATCGTCGTGGACATGGCGCGCGAGGTGCTGCCGGTGGTGCGCGAGACGCCGGTGCTGGCCGGCGTGTGCGGCACCGACCCGTTTCGGTTGATGCCGGTGTTCCTCGATGAGCTGGTGCGCATCGGCTTCAGCGGGGTGCAGAACTTCCCCACCGTCGGACTGTTCGACGGCCAGTTCCGCGCCGACATCGAGCACACCGGGATGGGGTACGGACTCGAGGTCGACATGATCAGAGCGGCGCACGAGCGCGACGTTTTGACCGCCCCCTACGTCTTCGAGCCCCAGCAGGCGACCGATATGGCGGACGCCGGCGCCGACGTGCTCGTGCCGCACATGGGGCTGACCACCGGGGGATCGATCGGGGCGGAGGGTGGCAAGACCCTCGATGACTGCGTCGGGCTCATCCAGGCGATGCGCGACGCCGCCGTGCGCGTCAATCCGGAGATCATCGTGCTCTGTCACGGCGGCCCGATCGCCGAGCCCGAGGACGCCGCCTACGTCCTGGCGCGCACCGAGGGCGTGGTCGGGTTCTTCGGCGCCAGCTCGATGGAGCGCCTGCCCGCCGAGACGGCAATGACCGAGAACATGCGGCGCTTCAAGGCGATTCCCACACGGTCGGCGGAGCGCTGAGGGATCAGGCCGGGTCGCGATCGGTCAGGCGCACTGGACGTGCGGCGCGGCCCAGTCAGTGGCGTCGTCCCAGATCCAGTCGCGGGTGGCATCGACTTGGAGGCGGAGCTCCTGCACCCCGGTGACCGGTAGATCGAGATGCGCCGCGGGCATGCTCCAGTCCATGAAGCGGCTGAAGAGCGTGCGGCCGTCGGCGATGACGCTCACCTGCACGGTCCCGCGCAGCTGATCGCTGGAGCTGGGGACGCTGTCGTCGACTCCGACGTCGGTGGTGAATCGGCTGCAGCGCCCACCGAGGTAGTAGCGCACGTCGGCCCAGGCGTTCACGCCGAGTCCGTGAGCGTACCGGTGTCCGTTGATCCTCACCGGCGTCTTGTTGACGCTGCGGTCCAGACGCGGACGCGAGGAGAGGTCGCCGGTGGGCGTGATCGAGCCGTAGGCCCACGGGTGCGTGCTCAGATCGACGAAGCCCTGCGGCGGAGCGGGCGGCACGTCGATCGTGGCCTGTCCTTGAACCGTCGTCCGGCGGTCACCGGCGCTGAACCTCGCCGCGGGGCGCAGGGTCACCCAGCGCCCGGACGCGGCCGCCGGGGGCCGGACGTCCCAGGCGATCGTCGCCGAGCCCCCGGGCAGCAGCCGGCTGACCGCAGCGGCCTGCGGC
>JBAQGP010000702.1:0-6394 GCA_049287845.1 Solirubrobacteraceae bacterium
CTCCTGCGCGGACCCCTCCAGCGCAGCGAAGCTGTGCGCCGCGGCCTGCCAGCTCGATACGTTCGCGCTGATCTTGGCCAGCTCGCTCTTGCGCGCCGTGACGTCATTGACCGCGGAGACGTACAGAACAGCGGCGGCCAGGATGACCATGAGTCCGCCGATCAGCCCGATCGTCAATGGGCTCGCCGAGACGCTGATGCTGCCCTTCCGCGCGTCGGCCGGTATGAGGTTGACCGCGTTCATCAGCTCAGCGCCCCCACCGCTAGACCAGCAGCAACGGGCGCAATTCGGGCGTCGACATTGCCCAAGGCGTCGTCCGTCGCCGCAATTACTTCTCCGCACGTGAGCTCCAGCCCCGACGCGGTGGCGAGCTCGTCAACGAATCCGGGAAGCGGAGCAAGCGGGCCGGCGACCACGCCGCGTGTGACGATCCCGGCGCCGAACTGTGTCGCGTAGAACTCCGCGGCCGCACGCAGCTCAGAGCCCAGCTCGATCGCGGTGCGCTTGAGTAGCTCTGGCACCGACAGCTCGGTGTCCTGGGACGGATGCTCGACATCAGCACGGTGCAGCACGGCATGCGCCTCGTCGATTGGGATCCCGCGACCCTCGGCGAGCCGGCCGAGCACGAGGCTGAGGCCCTGCGGTGCCTGGCGCGTGAAGCGGCACACTCCGGACTCGGCGATCGCGATGTTGACCAGGTCGCCGAGCTGGGCGTACAGCACAGGTCCCTCCGCCTGCTCCAGATGACGCAGCGCGCGGATGGCCGAGAAGACCGAGAGGTCGATCCCCTCCGGCTTGAGGCCTGCCCGGCGCAGGGTCTCCAACAGCAAATCGATCCCCTCGCGCTCCGTGGCAACCACGATGACGCGCAGCCGCTGACCATCAGGGGTGTCGACGAGACCGACCTTCTGATAGTCCATCACGGCGCGGCTCAAGGGCATCGGAATGCGCTCCTGCGCCTGCATCTCCAGTGCGGTGGCGATGTCCTTGTCATCGAGCGGCGGCAGGTCGATGACGCGCAGCACGGTGCGCGGTGTCGCCAGGCCCACGCGTACGCGCTTGCTGAACTTGTGCTCGGCGAACAGCCGCTTCAACTCCGCGGCCAGACGGAGGGAGTCGGCCACGTGGCCGTCGCGCATGAGGCCGGACGGAAGCGGGCGCGAGGCGACGCGTTCGGCGACGATTTGCCCGGACTGGAGACGGGCCTGCGCCGCGATCACCTGGGTTGCGCCGATCTCGAGCCCGGTCACGGTCGCCGACCGCCGGGAGCGGGCAGGCTTGCGCGCCCGCAGCGACGGGAGGCTCGGCATCGCGATCTGCTTGGTCAGGATGCTCACAGTCCGGCTCCGTGGAGGTAGGCGTCGACGATGGCATCCCCGGCGAAGAGCGCCACGATCGCGCCGAGCGCGAGGAACGGTCCGAACGGGATGGCGATCTTGCGTCCCTCGCGGACTCCGCGCCGAGCGATGATGCCGATGCCGACGACGGTGCCCGCGATCAGGGCGATCATGAGCGCCGGGGCGACGGCGCGGCCCAGCACCAGGCCCATGACGGCGGCGAGCTTGACGTCGCCCATGCCCATACCCGCGGGATAGGCGAGGACGGCGACGAGGAGGAAGCCGCCGGCGGCGGCGCCGGCGATCAGACGCTCGCCGAGAAGATGGGGCTGCAGCACAACGGTCAGCACGACTGCCGCGAGCGCGAGCGGTGCCAGGATCCGGTTGGGGATGATGCGGTGCTCGAGGTCGATCCGGGTGATGACGACGAGCGCCGCGACGAAGGTGAGATCGAGCCAGACCGCGCGGCTCGGCCTCTCGGCGATCAGCACCGCGGCGAACAGGGCGCCGGTGACGGCCTCGGTGAGGGGGTAGCGCGGTGAGATCGAGGTGTCACACGAGCGGCAATGCCCACCGAGCAGCAGCCATGACACGACCGGCACGTTGTCGTAGGGCCGGATGTGGACACCGCACCCGGGGCACGCCGAGGGGGGCACGACCAGCGATAGACCGGAGGGGAGGCGGTAGGCCACGACGTTGAGAAACGAGCCGAGGCACAGACCACACACGGCGGCGAGGGCGATGTCAAAGGCGAGGGAGGGCATAGTTGGAGAAGGTTTTAGTGCTGCGAAGAGCGGCGGCCGCCGAGCGCGACGGATACTTCGTGCCCGGCGGCCGTACCGCGTGCCACTAACAGCTACTCATGATCTAGATGATCACCAGGTGCCGGTTTTGTTGGCGGTGTTGGTGATGTTGCAGCCCCCGGGATTGGCCGCAGTGTTCTGCGCGCAGGTACGCGTCAGGTTCCCGCTGGCGTCCCGCGTCAGCGTGAACGACACGCCCTGCGGGTCCGTGCCCACAATCACGTATCCGCCCGCCGCGGGAGCGGTAACGGTCATGCCGTCACCGGCCGGGCTGCCGGTCGTCGCGGTGAACGCGTGAACGAGCGTCGGCTCGATCGCCAGCAGCGGGTTGCCGGCAGGCGCCGTGCCTGAGGCAGCGATGTAGGTTCCCGACGAGTTGTTGGTCGAGTACGACTCCTCCGCGGTCTGTGCGGAGTTGATGTCGGACTTGACGTTGGCATCGACTGCCTTGCCCTTCTGGTTGAGGAACGCCGGGATGGCGACCGCAGCCAGGATGCCGATGATGAGAATCACGACCAACAGCTCGATGAGGGTAAAGCCCTCCTGACCGTGGGCGCGATGACGAAGACGCGTCAGCATCTATGTCACTCCTTGTGTAGATGGATATTGCGTTCGGAACCCACACGGTCAGTGATTCCAGCTTCGTCGTGCGTCGTTCCGCCACCGTCATCGGCATCTGAGACGCCGCCTTGAGCCCCCCAATTGGCCATGGACGCTTAGGCGTTTACGAAAACCAAATCCGGGCAGGGCTTGATCTGCGCCGCGAACCGCCGATAACTAGAGACATGCGCGAAGAGTTCGCCGCGGCTGCGTCTGCTGCCGCCCCTATGGCGCCCCCGCCGCCGGAAGGCCAGCAGACGCGTGCGGTGACGCCCTCACGGGGCACGACCGGCGGCTCGATACGCTTCCTCACCGAGGTGATCGTCGAGCTCGGCTTTGCCCCTCGCGAGCGCGTCGAGGCTGCCATGCTCGCCGCGCGCGACGCCGGGACCACGCCTGATCAGCTCCTCGTCGACCAGGGCGTCATCACCCCGGAGCAGCGGGCGCGGGCGATCGCTGAGCGGCTCGGCCTGGACTTCCTGGACCTCACCCAGTACCGCCTGGACATGGCGGCGGTCAATCTGCTTCCTCCCGATGTCGCGCGGCGATGCGAGCTGGTCCCCGTGGCGCGTGAGGGGGAGGACACGCTCGTGGTGGCGATGGCCGACCCCGCCAACGTGGTCGCCATCGACGATGTTGAGATTCAGACGGGCATGAACGTCCACGTGGCCGTTTCCACCCGCGAGGACATCCTGGCGGTCATCGCCAACATGACCCGCCTCGACAGCGCAGTGACGGAAGCGGTCGAGGACGGCGATCACAACGAAGTGATCGAGACATTCGACCCGGAGGAGGCGGCGACCGAGACGCCTGTCGTCAAGCTCGTCAACGCCCTCCTCTCCCAGGCCGTCTCCCACGGAGCGTCGGACGTGCATTTCGAGGCCGCACCGCGTGAGATGCGCGTGCGGCTGCGCATCGACGGCGTGCTCGAGGAGATCGCACGCATTCCCGGGCGCATGGTGTCGGGTGTGGTCTCGCGCATCAAGATCATGTGCGAGCTCGACATCTCCGAGCGCCGACTCCCACAGGATGGTCGCGTCGGCCTCAATGTCGACGGCAGGCCGATCGACATTCGCGTTGTCACGCTGCCCACTGTTCACGGCGAGTCCGTGGTCATGCGCATCTTGGATCGAGGCAACGTGCTGATCGAGATTTCCAAGCTGGGGTTGGACGACTACTCGCTCGGCCGCCTCGAAGCAGCGACTCGACATGCGCATGGATCGGTGCTCGTCACCGGTCCCACCGGCTCCGGGAAGTCGACCACGCTCTACGCGGTCCTCAACTCGCTGAACACCACCGACAAGAACATCGTCACCATCGAGGACCCGGTCGAATACCAGCTCGAGGGCGTCACCCAGGTGGCGGTCAACCCAAGGTCTGGCCTGACCTTCGCCACCGGCCTGCGCGCCATGATGCGCGCCGATCCGGACATCATCATGGTCGGCGAGATCCGGGACCGCGAGACGGCTCAGATCAGCATCGAGGCAGCCCTCACCGGCCACCTCCTCCTCTCCACGCTGCACACCAATGACGCCCCGAGCTCGATCACCCGCCTCGTGGAGATGGGCATCGAGTCCTTCTTGGTGGCGTCCTCAGTGCGCGCGGTGATCGCCCAGCGTCTAGCCCGAGTCCTGTGCACTGGCTGCAAGCGGCCAGTCGCCCTCGAGGCCGATGTTCTGGCGCGCTCGGGATTCGGCGTCAGCGACGACGTCCAGGCGTTCGAGTCCGTGGGCTGTCCGCGGTGCAGCGGCAGCGGCTACCGCGGGCGGATCGGCATCTACGAGATCATGCCGATCTCCGACGCGATCCGCGACCTGGCGCTGCGCAGCTCGGCGGCGGACAGGATCATGGAGACCGCGCGTGCCGAGGGCATGCGCACGCTGCGCGAAGATGCGTTCGAGAAGGTCAAGCAGGGTGTCACGTCGATAGATGAAGTGCTCCGCGTTCTAGGCGCATAGCGGTCGGGGCTCAAGTCGCGACTGACTGCTGCCGAGGAAGTTCATATGTCAGCCGTCGACTTCGCGGACATCGTTCTGGCGGCGCTCGAGCGCCGGGCTTCCGATATCCATCTCACCGCCGGCGCCGCGCCCAGCATCCGCGTGCGCGGCCGGCTCTTCGGGCTCGAGGGCTTTCCGGTTCTGGGCGTCTCTGACACGCGCGAGATCGTGTACTCGATCCTGAGCGACGGGCAGCGCCAGCAGTTCGAGAACCAGCGCCAGGTGGACTTCAGCTACTCGGTGCCACGGACCGCTCGTCTGCGCGTAAATGCGTATCTACAGCGTGGCGCGGTCAGTGCCGCGCTCCGTGTCATCCCCAGCGAGATCAAGTCGCTCGAGGCGCTGGGAATGCCGCCCGTGGTCCACGACCTGGCCAACCTGCCGCGCGGAATCGTCCTCGTCACCGGCCCGACGGGCTCCGGCAAGTCGACGACACTCGCGGCCGTGATCGACCACATCAACAGTACGCGCGAGGACCACATCCTCACCATCGAGGACCCGATCGAGTTTCTGCACCACCACAAGCGCTGCCTGATCAACCAGCGCGAGCTCGGGAGCGATGCCACCAGCTTTGCCGACGGCCTACGTGCAGCGCTGCGAGAGGATCCCGACGTCATCCTCGTCGGCGAGATGCGCGACCTGGAGACGATCTCCACCGCGCTGACCGCTGCGGAGACCGGTCACTTGGTCCTGGCCACCCTGCACACCCAGGATGCCCCGCAGACTGTCGACCGGATCATCGACGTCTTCCCGCCGCATCAGCAGCAGCACGTCCGCGTGATGCTCTCGGTCGCCCTGCAGGGCGTCGTTGCCCAGCAACTGCTGCCCACCGCCGATGGCTCCGGCCGTGTTGCCGCCGTCGAGATCCTGATCCCCACGCCTGCCGTCCGCAACCTCATCCGCGAGGGCAAGACACACCAGATCTACTCGACCATTCAGACCGGCAGCGAGCACGGTATGCAGACGATGGATGCTGCGCTGGCAGACCTCGTGCGAACCGGCAGGATCGCCCGCGACGTGGCCCGGCGCCGGGCATCGGTACCGGCCGAGCTCGAGCGCCTGCTCGGTGGTGGACTTGGCACGGTCCCGGTCGCCAACGGGACGAACGGTTACCTCCAATGAGCGATAGCTACGTCTTCCGTGCCGTCGACAACCTTGGCGTCAAGCACAAGGGAGAGGTCGAGTCCGATTCCGCCGAGGGCGTTCGCGAGCTCCTGAAGGGCCGCGGGCTCCTCGCGCTGGAGGTCAAGGCCAAGACAAGCTCGATGGAGCTGTCGTTTGATGTGTTTTCTCGGGTCAAGCTGGAGGATCTCGCCCTCATGACCCGCCAGCTCGCGACGATGCTCTCGTCGGGACTGTCACTCATGCGAGCGCTGACCGTCCTGGAGGGCCAGACCCAGAACAAACGCCTTCAGGCCACCATTGTCAGCATCCGCCAGGACATCGAGAGCGGTGGCTCACTCTCGACCGCGCTGGGCAGGCATCCGAAAGTCTTCTCGCAGCTCTACGTAGCGATGATCCGGGCCGGCGAGACCGGAGGCTTCCTGGAGGACGCCATGCTGCGGGTGGCCGAGCAGTTGGAGTCTCAGAACAAGCTTCACCGCCAGGTGAAGTCCGCCATGGTGTACCCGGCAGTGGTGAGCTCGATCGCGCTCGG
>JBAQGP010000703.1:0-11444 GCA_049287845.1 Solirubrobacteraceae bacterium
GCTCAGCCCGCGGCGCGGGCCAGCCAGGCCGCGGGCGGCTCAGCCCGCGGCGCGGGCCAGCAGCGAGGCCTCGCCGCTCAGCGTCTGGCTGGTGGCGGCGGTGATCTCCACCTCGACGAGGTCGCCCGGATCACCCAACCCGTCGAAGTTGACGACCTTGTTGTGGCGGCAGCGGCCGCGCAGCCGGGTCGGATCGTTGCGTGATGGCCCCTCCACCAGAACCTCGAGCGTCCGCCCGACGAACCGCTGGGCGCGCTCGCGCGCGCGGCGCTGGATGACCTCCACCAGCCGCTCCATGCGGGCGACCTTGACCTCGTGGGGGACCTGATCGGGCATCGTCGCGGCTTCGGTCTCCCGCCGCGGCGAGTAGATGAAGGTGAAGGCGCCGTCGAAGCCGACGACCTCGGCGACCTCGAGTGTCTGCTCGAAGTCGGCCTCGGTCTCGCCGGGAAAGCCGACGATGATGTCCGTCGTCAGCGCGCAGTCCGGGACCCGCTCACGGATGAGCGCGACGCGATCCAGGTAGCGCTCACGGGTGTAGGTGCGCCGCATGCGCTTTAGCACCGGGCTCGAGCCTGACTGCAGCGGGAGGTGGATGTGCTCGCACAGGGCCGGGAGCTCGGCGTGGGCGCGGATGACGTCCTCGCGCATGTCCTTGGGGTGCGGGCTCGTGTAGCGGATGCGCTCGATGCCCGGCACGGCGTCGACCTCGCGCAGCAGCTCGGAGAAGGTGACGCGGGCATCGCGCGGCAGGTCGCGGCCGTAGGAGTTGACGTTCTGGCCCAGCAGCGTCACCTCGCGCACCCCATCAGCGGCAAGGCGGCCGATCTCCGCCACCAGCTCGCCCGGCGGACGGCTCACCTCCCGCCCGCGCGTGGAGGGCACGATGCAGTAGGAGCAGACCGAGTTGCAGCCGACGCTGATCTGCACCCAGCCCTGAAAGTCGCGGGCGCGCTTGGCGGGCAGATGCCCGGTGAAGCCCTCGAACTCGAAGAAGCCCTGGGCGGTCAGCGAGTCCGAGGTGAGGAACTCGGCCAGCTTGTGCACCTGGCCGGGGCCGAAGGCGACGTCGACGAACGGGAAGCGCGCGAAGACCTCCTCCTTGACCGACTGTGCCCAGCAGCCCCCCACGCCGACCACCGTTCCGGGGTGCTCACGCTTGAGGCGCTTCGCCTCCCCGAGGTGGGCGACGAAGCGGCTGTCGGCGGCCTCCCGGATCGAGCACGTGTTGAAGAGAATGAGGTCGGCCTCGCCCCGGTCGCCGGCCTCGGCGTAGCCGAGGGACTCGAGCATCCCCTTGATGCGCTCCGAGTCGTGCTCGTTCATCTGGCAGCCGAACGTGGTCACGTGATAGCGCCTCATCGTGGCCAAGGGTAGTGCCTGAGCCCGCCGGGCCGGCCTGGCCCGGCCGCTCAATGCGGCCGCGCCCCGGCTGGACGCGGGGGCGTCGCCGGGGAGGTCACTCAACGGGCGTACTCGACGGCGCGCGACTCCCGGATGACCGTCACCTTGATCTGCCCGGGGTACTCGAGCTCCTTTTCGATCTCGCGGGCGATCTCGTAGGACAGCAGCGTGGCCGCGTCGTCGTCGATCGCCCCCGGCGCGACCATGACCCTGATCTCGCGTCCCGCCTGCATGGCGTAGACCTTGTCCACGCCCGTGTGCCGGGTGGCGATCTGCTCGAGGTCGCGCAGGCGCTTGACGTACTGTTCGAGCGACTCACCCCGGGCGCCCGGGCGGGCGCCGGAGAGCGCGTCGGCGGCCTGGACGATCACAGCCTCGATCGTCTGGGGCTCGACCTCGTTGTGGTGGGCCTCCATGGCATGGGCGACCGCGGCCGACTCGCCGTACTTGCGCGCCAGGTCGCCGCCGACGAGCGCGTGCGGGCCTTCGATCTCGTGCGTGACCGACTTGCCGATGTCGTGCAGCAGCGCGGCCCGGCGCGCCGTCTTGGCACTCGCGCCCAGCTCATGGGCCATCATCGCCGCCAGCTGGGCGACCTCGATCGAGTGCGCGAGGACGTTCTGGCCATAGCTGGTGCGAAAGCGCAGGCGCCCCAGGAGCTTGATCACCTCGGGGTGCAGGCCCTGGATGCCCGCGTCGAAGGCCCCCTGCTCACCGAGCTCGACGATGTGGCCTTCCAGCTCGGACTTGGTCTGGTAGTACATCTCCTCGATGCGGGCCGGGTGGATGCGGCCGTCCTGGAGCAGCTTCTCCAGGGTGAGACGGGCGATCTCACGCCGCACCCCGTCAAAGCCCGAGAGCACGACGGCGCCCGGCGTGTCATCGATGATGAAGTCGACGCCGGTGAGGTTCTCGAGCGCGCGGATGTTGCGGCCCTCGCGGCCGATGATCCGTCCCTTCAGGTCGTCGGTGGCCAGCTGGACCACGGACACCGTGGTCTCAGCCGCATGGCCCGCCGCGAGGCGTTGCATCACGACCGAGAGGATGTTGCGCACGCGACGCTCGGCCTCGCGTTTGGTCTCCTCCTCGATCTGGCGGATCTTGCGCGCCGCCTCGTGCCTGGCCTGCTCCTCGATCTCCTTGAGCAGCAGCTCCTTGGCGCGGGCGGCGGAGATACCGGCGACGTGCTCGAGGCTGTTCGCGACCTCGGTCCGCTCGCGGGTCAGCTGCTCACGTGAGGTGGAGAGCTCCCCCTCGCGGCGCTCGAGCGCCTCCTCGCGCCGCTCCAGAGCCGCGCTGCGCTCGGTGAGCGCCGTCTGCAGCGCCGCTGCAGTGGCGGTGTCGCGTTCCGCCTCCGCCGGGCTGCCGCCGTGCGCGCGCCCGTAGAGAACCGCGGCCACCACGATTCCGACCGCAATGAGCGCTGCGGCACCGATGATTTCCATGGTCGTTTCCTCTCATCTGGCCCGAGGCAATCGGGGCCCCAATCCACTATTCATGATGTTTTGAGAGCGACCGAGCGGCCCGTGGGAGCACGGGACAGCCATCCCAGGCACAGCAGCACTCAGCGATCCGGCTAGACAGCTAGCCCGAGCAGCCCGACACGGATCTGGACCGTCGCACCGGTCCCCTGTGGATTGCCGTCAACAAGAAGATCTCTGTGTTTCGATATCTGGGGATTTGCTGGCGTTTTGCGGTCGCAAGGACCGTTCGTTCGCTGCGTCAATCGTAGTACCGGAGGATTGTGGGCGCAACGCGCCCGTAACACACGCGCGATCTGCGACAGGCCGGTCAGCCCGACTCGGTGCTGCGGGGGCGGGTGTCCTCCCCTTGCCGGCCTCAGTCGCCGCCGGTGTGGGCGGCCAGGGCGTCAAGGGCCAGCTCGGTCTCATAGCCCTTGCGCAGCAGCATGCCCAGCGCGCGGTTGCGGTCGCGTCGGTCCTGCGGCGGGTCCGGAAAGCGCCGGCGCAGCAGCGCGAGCGCGCGGTCAAGCTCGCTTTCGGGCTCATCGTCGCCACTATCGGAGGTGGGCTCGCCGGCCAGCGCCGCGTCGACGAGGTGGCGATCGATCCCGCGCGAGGACAGACCCCGCCGGATGCGGTCGCTCCCCCACTGCTCGAGCGCACGCTTGTCGGCCACGAACAGCCGTGCGAACCGGGTGTCGTCGAGGAAGCCCTGGCCACAGAGGGTCTGGATCGCCGTCTCGGTCAGCTCCTCGGCGACCCCGCGGCGCTGGAGGTGCAGGCGGACCTCGCCGACCGTGTGGTCACGCCGGTTGAGGTAGGCGTAGGCGAGATCGAGCGCCTTTTGGAGGCGCTCCTCGTCGGAGATGACGCCGGGCGCGTCCAGACGCCGCGAGGCTGGCACCGAATCAGCGACTCGCGCCCCTAGGCCGCGGGCGCGATGGCGGCCAGCGGCGCCTCGTCGTGCTCGATCTCCTTGACCAGGTCCCGGCCCAGGCCGAGCGCGGCGTAGACCTTGTCCTGGATCTCGTCGGCTATCTCCGGATGCTCGTCGAGGAAGGCCTTGGCGTTGCCGCGCCCCTGGCCCAGCCGCTCGTCCCCGTAGGAGAAGAACGAGCCGGACTTGGTCACGATGTTGTGCTCGATGCCGTAGTCCAGCAGGCAGCCCGAGGTGGAGATGCCCTTGCCGAACTCGATGTCGAACTCCGCCTGCTTGAACGGGGCCGCCACCTTGTTCTTGACCACCTTGACCCGCACCCGGTTGCCCACCGCCTCGGTCCCGTCCTTCCGGGTCTCAATCCGGCGGATGTCCAGCCGCTGCGAGGCGTAGAACTTCAGCGCCCGGCCGCCGGGCTGGGTCTCGGGCGAGCCGAACATGACGCCGACCTTCTCGCGGATCTGGTTGGTGAACACGCACAGCGTCTGAGCGCGGTTGAGGTTGCCCGCGAGCTTGCGCATCGCCTGGGACATCATCCGGGCCTGCGCACCGACCGTCTGGTCGCCCATCTGGCCCTCCAGTTCCGCGCGTGGCGTGAGCGCAGCCACCGAGTCCACGGCGACGAGGTCGACCGCGCCCGAGCGGATCAGCATGTCCACGATCTCGAGCGCCTGCTCACCGTAGTCGGGCTGGGAGACCAGCAGCTCATCGATATCCACGCCGATCCTCTGCGCGTAGAGCGGGTCCATCGCGTGCTCGGCGTCCACGAACGCGCACACCCCGCCGAGCTTCTGGGCCTCGGCGATCAGGTGGTAGACGAGTGTGGTCTTGCCGGAGGACTCGGGGCCGAAGATCTCGATGATCCGGCCGCGCGGCACGCCGCCGATCCCGAGCGCGATGTCCAGCGACAGCGCTCCCGTCGGGATCGCATCACAGTTCACCCGCGCATCGGGGTCCCCCATGCGCATCACGGTCCCCTTGCCGAACTGACGCTCGATCTGGGTCAGGGCCCCCTGCAGGGCGGCCTGGCGCTTGGCGTCGGCCTTGGGGTCAGACGCGCCGACGGTTGCGCTTCTCTCGTTCTCGCTCATGCTCGCTCCGGCTCCTTGTCTCTGCGCGTTTGAACCGACCAGGGTACGTCCGGCGGCGGACGGAAAACCACGCTAGCCCGGGGCCCTGTGACGAAACAAGACGCGTCTGTGACGGCCCACAAACAAATGCGTGACGATTCTGCGCATGAGGCCGGACGGATCCTTCGCCGACATCCCCGACGAGATCCGGCGCCGGGTGGGCGCCGGCGAGCGCGTCGCGCTGCTCCTGCTCGACGCCCTCGGCCTGCGCTTCCTGCACCGCCACGACGACCACCCGCTGCTGGAGCGACTCCAGGTCACGCCGCTGCGCTCCCAATTCCCCTCCACCACCACCGCGCACGTCACCACCATCCACTCGGGCCTGGCCGTGGAGGATCACGGTCTGTACGAGTGGAACGTGCTCGAGCCCGAGCTGGACACGATCATCTGCCCACTGCGCTTCAACCTCGCCAGCTCCAAGGTCTCAGGGGAGCTCGAGGGCCGCCTGGACCCCGCCACGCTCCTGCCCGGCCCGACGCTGTACGAGACGCTCGGCGTCCCCAGCTTCGTGCTCCAGCCGCGGGCGATCGCCGACTCGGCGTTCACGCGCCAAGCCACGCGAGGCGCCCGGGTCTACGGCTTCGACGAGCCCGCCGACGGCATCAAGGCGCTCGCGGACCTCATGAGCACGGTGGACGGGCCCGCCTACGCACTGCTCTACTGGGACGAGATCGATCGCGCCGGCCACGAGAGCGGCCCCGATTCGCCCGAGTTTCACGCGGCCGCACGCGTCGCGCTGGACGCGATCCTCCGGCGGCTGGAGGACCTGGGCGACGTCAGCGTGCTGCTCACCGCCGATCACGGCCAGGTGGCGGTGTCTCCCGAGCGCGTGGACTACCTCGACGAGCTCTGGCCCGAGCTGCCGGCCATGCTCTCGCAGCCACGCCCCGCCGGCTCCTCACGCGACGCGTTCCTGCACGTGCACGAGATGCACGTGGACACGGTGCTGGCCGAGCTCCCGGCGCGGCTTCACGAGGGAGCGGGTGGGACTCGAGTCCTCCCCGCCGCCCAGCTGTTTGACCGGATCGGCCCGCGGCTGGCGGCCCGGCTGGGGCAGGTGGCCGTGCTGGCGGCGCCGGGGCGCGAGGTGTGGCTGCGCTCGGCGCCGGCCAACGAGCGCTGGTTTCGCGGGCAGCACGGCGGTCTCGACGCCGCCGAGACCGAGACCTACCTGGCTGAGGTGGACCCCGCTTAGCCGGGGCCGGAACCCCGGTCAGGGGGAGCCCGCCGGGCCACCGCCGGACCTCCCGCCGCCCCAGTTGCGAGAATGCTCGATAGACATAACTAACGACCTTTTGGAGAGACCGTGTCCCCTCTCGTCGAAGCGCTCAAGAACGAGCACACGAAGCGCATCCTCTACGTCACCGGGGTTCGGCGCCCCTCGCTGACCCAGCGCGAGACGCCGCACTACCGCATGCCCAAGCTTCAGGCCAACGGTGGCTATCTGCGCCTCAAGAAGTACGACGGCCCGGAGATCCCGCGCGAGGAGTACGAGAACCTCACGTACACCACCTACTCGAGCGACGACGCCACCACGTTCGCGCCGATCACGTCGTGCACCGGCGAGCTGGAGCTCAAGGGCTTTGAGTCCTACGGCAAGCCCGACCTCGACGGCGTGTGGACCGAGAACGCCAAGAAGTGCCCGACGATCGTCAAGTACGTCGAGTCGATCGGCGCTCGCTTCGGCCGGGTGCAGTTGCTCAAGATGAAGCCCAACACGATGCGCGAGTGCCGCTGGGGCCTGCATCTGGACAACAACAACGCGGCCAACAAGGCGGAGGAGAACGGCTGGGTCGTCCGCGCGTGGCTGGAGCTGACCGACGACGACTCGAGCGCCCTGGTCGTCCGCCGCGACCAGTTCTCTCGCGCGTCAGAGGTGAAGATCGCCCTGCCCAAGTACCAGCAGGCGGTGGTGGACTCCGAGTTCCTCTACCACGGCGGCTTCCACCATGGCCCCGGGATCCGCTACGCGCTGATCACCAGCATCGAGAGCGGTCCCGCCTCGGAGCAGTGGATCGAGTCGCAGCTCCCGTAGGTCAGGGCGGCAGCGTCACGCGCGCCAGGGCCTCGTAGCGGGCGGAGCCTTGGCCCAGACGTGACTGGTAGAGCGTCACATGGCGGCCGGTGAAGCGCACCGACTCGGGTGCGGGGATCTGCGGTGGGCGGACGCGGGCGTCGCGCTGGACGCGGGCGACCGTGACGTGCGCGAGAAACGGGCGCGCCTCGGACTCGTACCAGGCCTCGGCCACGAGGGCGTCCGACAGCACGGACTGAATGGCGGCGAGCCGGCCTGCCTCGTCGGCGAGGTCCACCGTGAGCACCCGGGGGCGGCGGGGCGGGAGCCACAGGCCGTCGCCGAGGGTCAGAGCGGGGGCGGCCAGGCTCGCGACGGCGCGACAGGCGGCGGCGATCTCCCCCACCTCCGTGGCCGGCCGGGAGCCGAGGAAGCACAACGTGACGTGCAGGGACGAGGGGTCCACGACCCGCAGATGCTGCACCGCAGCCGCCTGCTCTCGGGCCCAGGCGTGCAACGCGGCCCGTACGTCGGGCGGGAGCTCGAGCGCGACGAACAGCCGCGCTCGGCTGTCGCTCACGAGGCGGCGTCTGCCTCGCCGAGCAGCACGCGGCGCAACATGTGCATGGCCACCGTGACGGAGCGGTCGCGGATGTCTGACCGGCCCCCCGGGAGCACGGTGCGGCGCGTGAGGCGCCGTGGCGCCCCCTCCCCCGTCCGCCGCCCCCAGACCGAGAAGCACACCAGCCCCACGGGCTTCTCCTCGGTACCGCCTCCCGGACCGGCGATCCCGGTGATGCTGACGCCCAGCTCGGCATCAAAGCGCTCCGCGATGCCCTCCGCCAGCGCCTGCGCAACCTCGGTGGACACCGCCCCGAAGCGCTCGATCAGCTCCGGGTCCACGCCCGCGAGGTCGATCTTGGCCTCGTTGGAGTACACGACCGCGCCCCCCATGAAGTATGCCGAGGATCCTGCCCGGTCGGTGATCCGCCCCGCCAGCAGGCCGCCCGTGCATGACTCGGCTGCCGCCAGCGTATGGCCTCCCAGCAGCCCCGCGAGCTGGTCGTCGATCGTTGCGCCGTCTTCGGAGTACAGGGTGTCGGCGTGGCGCTGCCGGATGAAGCCGACAAACGCGTCATAGGCACCCTGGGCCGCCGGCTGAAACTGCGTGGCCACCTCGATCTCACCCCGCCGCAGGCACGTCGTGATCTCCAGCGGTGTCAGATCGAGCTTCTCCTCCTCGGCGGCGCGTAGCGTGTTGGCGATCTCGGACTCGGGGATCCCGAACAGCCGCACGATCTCGCGCCGGTACTCGACGGCGCCGGTGATCGCGGCGGCGAACGCGTCGGTCTGACGCGCCATCTCCCACATCGCCTGAAGCTCGCGGGGCGGCCCCGGCAGCACCACGACGGTGGGACCCTGACCGTCGAGCGGCGGGACGACGAGGCCCGGCGCGGTTCCGACCGGCGCGAGGATCGTCGCGCCCTCCGGGATGACGGCCTGCTTGCGATTGGACTCGCGGACGGACTCAGGGTCGAGGTCGGGCCAGCGCTCCATCAGCGGCCGCAGGATCTCGGCGATGCGCTGCTCGAGGGGCTCGTCGAGCACCATCTCCCGTCCGCAGAAGCGCCCGACGACCTCGGCGGTGAGATCGTCGGCGGTCGGGCCCAGCCCGCCGCTGGTGATGATCAGCGCAATGCCCTGCTCACGCATGAACCGCAGCGTGGCCAGCAGGTCTTCGGGGCGGTCGCCGACGATCTGGATCATCGCCGTGTCCACGCCGATCTCGCGCAGGCGCTCGGACAGCCAGGGCCCGTTGCGGTCGGAGATGATCCCGGTGAGGACCTCCGTCCCGGTGACGAGGATGCCCGCCCGCGGCGGACTCACGCCCGTGGCCTCGACGCCGGCCCTGTCATGCGCACTGGGGCTGCTTGCCCGACGGGAGCATGGTGTGCCCGGCCGGCGTGAGGTCGAAGCCGACCGGGCTCCCCGTGGAGGGCACGGGGACCGACACGCCGTTGACCTTCATCTTCACCGAGGCGTTGCCGAGCGTCAGCAGCAGCTTGGACGACGTCTTGGTCGGGATGGTCTGCCCCACGTTGAAGATCTCGCCCGGGATGAGGCGCTTGCCGTGCCCGTTGATGAGGCAGACGTAGACCGCGCCCGTCGGCACCAGCTGGAGCTTGACGGTGCTGGCCACCGTTCGCGCCGTGCGCGAGCTCCGATGGTGCGTGGTCTTGGGCGTGGACGACGTGGTCTGCGTCTGCCTCGGCGTTGACGCGGTCGGCGTGCCCTTGTTGTTGATGCCGAGGAAGTACAGGGCCACGACGATCGCCGCCAGGACGGCCCCGATCAGCGCCCACGGCGGGATCAGCGGCCCCCTCGGCGGCCGGGGCGCGCGCGGTGCCCGATCCCGGCGGTCACGCTCGCGGCCCAGCGGCGCGATCTGGCGCAACTCGTGGTCGGTCGGGCGCTCATAACGGCGCTTGTAGTCGTCGATGAGCTGGCGGCTGTCCAGGCCCAGGTAGTCCGCGTAGGTGCGCAGGAAGCTCTTGACGTAGACATCGCCGGGGAGCAGGCCCCATTCCTCGTTCTCGATCGCGCGAAGGTACTTGGCGCGGATCTTCGTGCGCGTCTCGACCTCGTTGATGTCGATCTTGGCGCGCATCCGCGCCTCCCGCAAGGTGGCGCCGATATCTGCCATCGCCCCGGAAGGCTACCGGCGCCCCATGGGGCGGCAGATGGTCGTGCAATCAGCCATCCCGGCTCAGTCCCCGGGTTCGCCGGGCTGCTCGAGCTCGGCGGCGGATGACCCGCGGGGCTCCTCGGGCGCGGCGGCCGGCTTGGGAGCGACACCTCCACCGCCCGAGTCGGCCTCGGCCAGGTGGGAGAGGATCCGGGGCACGTCGCCCTCGGTGATGAGCACCTGGCGGGGCTTGGATCCCTCGTAGCCGGAGATGATCCCCCGGCGCTCCAGCATGTCGATGAGCCGGCCGGCGCGCGTATAGCCCAGCCGCAGGCGGCGCTGGAGCATCGACGTCGACGCCGTGCCCATCGAGGCCACCAGGAAGATCGCCTCCTCCAGCAGCGGGTCCTCGTCGGCACTCAGGACGTCGTCATCGCCCGCGACGCCATCGTCGGCGGACTCCACCTCCTCCAGCAGGTCCTCCTGGAACTCCGGCTCGCCCTGACGGCGCCACGCCTCGGTCAGCTCCAGGACCTGTTCCTCGTCGATGTAGGCGCCCTGGATGCGCTGGAGCTTGGAGGTCCCGACCGGACTGAAGAGCATGTCGCCCTGTCCCAGCAGCGACTCCGCCCCGTTCTGATCGAGGATCACGCGCGAGTCGGTCTGGCTGGACACCGCGAACGCGATGCGTGACGGGACGTTGGCCTTGATCATGCCCGTGATCACGTCCACGCGTGGCGACTGGGTCGCCAGCACGAGGTGGATGCCGACCGCGCGCGCCTTCTGGGCCAGGCGGATGATCGAATCCTCGACGTCGGCCGGCGCGACCATCATGAGGTCGGCCAGCTCGTCGATGACGCACAGGATGTAGGGCAGGCGGGGCTCGCCGCGCTTGTCGCGGGAGCGGTTGAGCTCGGGGAGGCTGCGGGTCCGCGCCAGCGACATGATCCCGTAGCGCTGCTCCATCTCCTTGACCAGGTTCTGCAGCGCGTTGGCGGCCATCCGGGGGCTGGTGATCACCGGCGTGAGCAGGTGGGGCACCGACTCATAGTGGTTGAGCTCGACCTGCTTGGGATCCACGAGGACGATCCGCACCTCGTGCGGTGTGGCCCGCAGCAGGATGCTCGAGAGCATCGCGTTGATACACGCCGACTTGCCGGCGCCGGTGGTGCCGGCCACGAGCAGGTGCGGCATCTTGGCGAGATCAGCGCCGATGGCGCGCCCGGCGATGTCCTTACCCAGCCACACGGTGAGCGGCGACCAGTCGGCGGGCGGGTCCTGGTAGACGTCGCCGAGGTGCACGATCTTGCGCCGTGCATTGGGGACCTCCACGCCCACCGCCTGCTTGCCGGGGATCGGCGCCAGGATGCGGATGTCGGTGGCCGCCAGCGCGTAGGCGAGGTCGTCCTTGAGCTGGGCGACCTTGGCCACCTTGATCCCCGGCGCGAGCCGGATCTCATAGCGGGTGATGTGAGGCCCGGTGACGCGACCGACCACCTGGGCGTCGATCCCGAAGTGGCCAAGCGTCTCGAGCAACGTGCGGGCGATCTGCTCCTGCCCGGCGGTGTCCGGCTTGGCCGCCTCGCCCGTCGAGCGCACCAGGAGGCGGGTCCCGGGCAGCCGCCATTCGAAGTCGGGGTCGTCGGTGATCGCCTCGCGGTAGCGCCCCTGCGGGGTGAGGTCGCCGGGGTCGACCGCGGGGCGCGTGGGGCCGCCCGGCTCGGCGTCGGGGCGCTCGTCGGAGGCCTCGATCTCGCCCTCCCCGGCCTCGTCGGGATCAAACAGCGGCGGCTCGCGATCGGTCCCGTCC
>JBAQGP010000704.1:0-9390 GCA_049287845.1 Solirubrobacteraceae bacterium
CCCGAGCAGGGAGCAGGTCATCAGCGATGACCTGCTCGCCGGGCAGGCAGCGGACCCTGGTGCCATGTCGCCGGCCTCAATATGCGATTGAGGGCAACCAGGCTCCGGAGGGTTCGTTGTACAGGCCGATGGTCATCAGTGTTGATTGTTGGACGAGCTTGAGGCCGTGGGTCAGGCACCATTGCAGCAGCTCTGTGTTGCGTGTCGGAACGAGGATCCCAAGGCCCATGAACGCTTGTGCGGAGCCGATGAGAGCGATGAGGTGCTCGTTGGTCTCGGCGACCGCATGCCAGCCGTATCCAAATCCGCTTGCGTAGCCGCACATGCCTCCGGGGCGTTCCACGACATGTGCGGTTCCGGCGGCGATCGCGTCGCGAAGCTCGCCGGCCCGGTCGTGACCGTGGACGCGGGCGCACAACTCATTGCATGCGGCGAGGTCCTCTTCGCGCGCTGGGCGGACACCGAGACCGGGGACGCTGAGCGCCGGCGGAGTTCCCTGGATGACCGAGAGCGGCTCACGTACAACGAACCCGAGCTTGGTGTATAGCGCGAGGGAACGGTAGTGGTACGCCGTCTGAACGAGCCTGACGCCGATGGCGCCACGATCGCACTCGCGCTGTAGCACCGCCTGCATGAGGGCACGGCCGACGCCCACGTCCTGTGCCGCAGGGTCGATGGTGACCGGTCCGATTCCGGCGATCATTGTCCGCTCGTCAACAAACGCGCTTCCGAGCACCTCCGCGCCGCGATCGGCGACGAGGCCGGCAAAACCGTCGTTGGCCAGCATCTCACCGACCATGAAGCGCGTGAACTCGCGTGAGGGCGGCTCGATGGGGAGGTTGTGCCTCCTAGCGATCGACTCGAACGCGTCATAGAAGATCCGCCCGCAGTCGTCGCCGTCTTGCGGCGTCGCTTCGCGCACGGTCAGTCCGATTGCTGGTGGTTGGATTGCTTCGGCTTGTGCCGGCATCGCTGTGCTCCTGGGTTGATTTGATGACGTTGACACTCACACGCAGCCACCCGTCTCGCCATCCCCAATTCGCGGGGGTACCCTGGGATGAAGTCGTCGACCCCGGGGAGAGGAGCACCACGAGCGCAAAGCGAGGCATGTGGGCGCCGGAGCGGCTGCTCGGTGATCTAGAACGTCTCGCTCTTCGTGCGCCGACGCGCGCGGAGTTCTTTGACGAGGCCGCGGTCCGGCTCAAGCGAGCCGTCGGGTTCGACGGCGCGTGCTGGCACACGCTCGATCCCGGATCAGACCTGATCACCCAGCACCGGCTCCAGGACATCCCTGACCGCTTCCCGATCCTGGCGAATAACGAGTACGCGGTTGAGGATGTCAACAAATTCGAGCAGCTCGCCCACGCTGAGCGCAGGGCCGCGACGCTCAGAGACGCGACCGCTGGTCACCCGGAGCGAAGCCCACGCTTTCGCGACCTGCTGACACCCGCAGGCCTCGGTCCAGAGCTCCGCAGCGCGTTCGTCGCCGACGGGGCGACGTGGGGAGCGCTGATTCTCGTCCGCCGCGCCGGACAACCCGAGTTTGAGGAACGCGACGTCGACCTGCTCTGTAACGCCTCAGCGCTGCTCGCACGCGCCGTCCGCCGTGGACTGATCGCCGAGGGGTGCGAATCACCGACCGCTTTGCCCGACTCTCCCGGGGTCATTGAGCTCGACGCCCACGGCGGCCTGCTCCGCGCATCATCATCCGCCGAGCCCTTGCTTGCCGAGCTCTCAGGCGCCTCGGTCGAGGACGGCGTGCGCTCCTCTTCGATCCACGCCATCGCCAGCGCGACCAGAGCGACGATCGCCACGACCAGCCACGTGGGCACAGCGACCCTTCCACGCTCGGTGGTCAAGACACCAGCCGGCACGTGGCTCGTCCTCCACGGTGGTCTGCTCGGCGCACCGCGCTCCGGCGACGTCGCGATCTTCATTCAGCGCGCCCACCCGACGCTCGTCGCTCCGCTCCTGCTCAAGGCCTACGGCCTCACCCCGCGCGAGCAAGACGTCACCCAACTGATCCTCCGAGGCGCGACCACGATCCAGGCGGCGGAACGGCTCACCATCTCGCCGCACACCATCAGCGACCACTTGAAGTCGATCTTCGACAAGACCGACGCCCGCACCCGCGGAGAACTGTCAGCAAGGCTCTTCTTCGGCGAGCACCTCCCCCGCATCCAGGAACGAGTCCCGCTTGGCGACGACGCCTCCTTCATCGACGCCCCCCGGCCACGCGGCCGCGAGACGGACCGGCTCCCCCTCCGCGATGCAAGCGATCCAACCGTCGACTCAGACTCGCCTCAGGCGAACGACAACTAGGCCTTCGCGAACGCAACCACCCCCGCACTGCCGCTCCACGCTGAGGCGGTCACGCTGGCAGGGCCGGCAGGACCGGCGCCACCCCAGCACTGCTTAACCATGCTGGCGGTTCCACACGCCCTCGCGCGCGCCCTGCTCCCGGCGAGAGGGCGGACCGGGCCATGGGCAAACCGCTGCCTTCGTGTTCGTGCGGGCATCGTCCGCCCCGGCGTGCGTCTCCGCGTGCCTCCGTGGCCGACAGCGCGACCGCCGGAAGCGCTGTTACCGCGAGCGTGCGAGATCGGCTCGTGTGGTGAGCGCGTCCTGTCCCCGATTGCCTGCTCTCGCGGCTCAGCGTACGAGTCTTATGGGGAGCTTAAGGGTCTGTTTGCCCGCTCCATCGCGGACGGTGATGATCACGGTGATGGCGTGGAGGCGGTGGCCGCGCAGCAGGGCGGCGGCGCGCCGTGTCGGAAGGAGCAGCATCGTGACCCGTCCGGGTCTCAGCGCAATTGTTCTGGCCGCGGCGACACCACGGCCATGCACGCGAACCATTGCGGCAACCGTGACGGGCCGGCTGCGGAATGCGAGCTTCCCGTGGGCGGCCAGGCTGAGCGTGATCCCGCTACGCACGATGCGCCGGCGATCTCTGCGTTTCGCGTTCCGTCATAGACGGACCAAGACGCCGAACTGCTGGTCGTCGTCCGTTACAGCATTGCCAACCGACACGGCGTCTCGTGACAAATCACGAGATAGGGTCCCGGGTGTGGAGTTCAGCCGCGAGTTGCGCAACGACGTCCTGGCCGGCGACATCACGCTCTCGGTCCGATTGTGGAAGCGGCTACAGGTCAAGGAGGGTGGCCGCTACCGGGTCGGTCCCGGCGAGATCGAAATTGACGCCATCGAGCTTGTCCCGTTCGCGGCCGTTACCGGGGAGGACGTCCGACGAGCCGGCGAGCCCGACCGCGAGACGCTGCGGCGGCGCGCCGCGCACGCCGGGCCGATCGACGAGGACACGCTCGTCTATCGCATTGAATTCCACGCGGTTAGCTTCGGCGACTAGAAGCAGGCGGCGGCCGCATCTCGCGCGTCGTTCGGAACCGAGCGATCGTCCGTGCGACCATGCGAGCCCGGGGCCCGTATGCCTAGAGACGAGCGGTGCATTGGCACACCCCGGTCTCAGCCGTGTCGTGTGATCACGCGGCCGCCGAGCTTGTCGGGGTCTCTGTGGCCGGCGCGGCCGACGCTGCTGCTTTCCACGCCAGGGGGCAGCGCCGGCCAAGGCGATCCTGGGCGCGCGGGCACGACATCAGGACTGATGGCGAGCCGGAACTCTGCCGCTGCACCGCCTACGCACACCAGCGAGCCTGAGAGTCGCCTGGTGGGCCCCGCTACCGGCGACTTGCGCGTCCCAATTGCCAACGCCCGGCGAACGTCGTCTGCCTTGGCGGGGCGAGCCCGTGTTTGGGACATAGCGTGGGACACGACGTGGGCGTGCATCGGATAGCAACGAGGTCGTCGTGCTTGGCGTCACCGACACCGGCTGACGTCACGTACCGAGCAGCCAGGCTCCGTGCGGGAGGTGTAGAGGCCGTTGGAGGGATTTGGCGCCGGCGGGTATAGAGTTGACGGCGTCGCAGAGCCCAGATGAAGGCGAGGACTGTGTTCATGGTCGACGCGTCGCCTGGACAGCCGCCGGTGGTGGTGTTGATGGGTGTGTCGGGTTGCGGGAAGTCGACCGTGGCAGGGCTGCTGGCCGGCCGTCTCGGGTGGGACCTCGAGGAGGGTGACGACCTGCACCCTGCGGTCAACGTCGCCAAGATGGCCGCCGGGCACCAGCTCGACGATGAGGACCGCAGGCCGTGGCTGGCGAAGGTCGCTGAGTGGATCAGGGAGCACACCAGCGTTGGACGGCCGGGCATCATCACCTGCTCGGCGCTGAAGCGGAGCTATCGCGATGTTCTGCGTGGCGAGCACGTCGTCTTCGTCTACCTGGCGGGCACCCGTGAGCAGATCGCCCGTCGGTTGGCGGCTCGCCATGGGCACTTCATGCCCGCGTCGTTGCTTGACTCGCAGTTCGACGCGCTCGAGCCGCCGACGCCCGAGGAGAACTCGATCACCGTCGAGATCGGAGCCAGTGCGTTGGTGGAGACGGATGCGGTCATCACCGGCCTCGGTCTGATCCCCACCGGTGCGACCCTGGAGCAAAGGAACCGATGAACGCGACCCTCGCCGCTGCTGCCGCCATCACCAAGCCCTGGGCGGCCCACGACACGCGTCTGATCGTGGTCACCGTTATCGGCATCGCGATCATCGTCCTGCTGATCGTGGTGCTCAAAATGCATCCGTTTCTCGCGCTGGTCTTGGGCTCGGCGTTCGTCGGGCTGGCGGCGCCCGTGTCGCTGCCGATGGTCGTGTCCAACTTCGAGGACGGGGTCGGCGCCACCCTGAAAGAGGTCGGGCTGCTGATCGCGCTGGGGGCGATGCTCGGCAAGCTGCTGGCCGACTCCGGAGGCGCTGACCGGGTGATCGACACGCTGCTGGCCAGGGCGTCTAAGGCGATGGTCCCGTGGGCGATGGCGCTGGTCGCGATCATCATCGGCCTGCCGATGTTCTTCGAGATCGGCTTGGTGCTGTTGCTTCCGGTGATCGTCCTGGTTACGCAACGCTCAGAGCTGAAGCTGATGCGGGTCGCGATCCCGGCGCTGGCCGGCCTATCGGTGCTGCACGGGTTGATCCCGCCGCACCCCGGCCCGTTGATCGCCATCGCCGCCGTACACGCCCAGCTGGGGACGACCTTGGCGTTGGGCATCGTGGTGGCGATTCCGACCGTCGTTCTGTGTGGCCCGTTGCTATCGCTCCTGATCGCCAGAGTCGTGCCGGTCGGCGTCCCGGCCTACGCCGGCGGGGTCGACACCACGGGGACGACAACCCAGCACGAGGACGTCAAACGTCCGCCGTCGTTCGCGGTCACGCTGGTCACGATCATCTTCCCTGTCGTACTGATGTTGTCCAAGGCACTGGCCGACATCATCTGGAACGGCAGCAAGCCTCCTCCGATGGCTCAGACGGTGCTGGATTTCATCGGCGAACCACTGGTCGCGCTGACTCTCGCCGTTCTCCTGGCGATGGTGACCTTCGGCTACGCCGTCGGACTTGACGGCGAGAAGATCTCTGCGCGGATCGGAGCCAGCGTCGGTCCTATCGCAGCAGTCATCCTGATCGTCGGAGCCGGCGGTGGGTTCAAGCAGACCCTGATCGGTGCCGGTGTGGGTGACTCGGTGGCTAAGTTCGCCAACGGCACACACCTCTCCGTCCTTCTGCTGGGTTATCTGGTGGCCGTTGCGCTGCGCCTGGCCACCGGGTCGGCCACCGTAGCGACGATCACCGCGGCAGGAATCGTTGCCCCGCTGGCGGGCAGCCTGAGCCCGACCCACGACGCACTGCTGGCACTCGCTATCGGCTCGGGGTCCCTGTTCCTCTCCCACGTCAATGACGCCGGCTTCTGGCTGGTCAAGCAATCGTTCGGCTTGACCATGGGTGAGACGTTCAAGTCCTGGTCGGTGATGGAGACCGCGGTGTCACTCGTTGCCTTCGCGTTGATCATGGTCTTGTCGGTGCTGATGTAACCGTCGCGGACAGGTGTACCCACGACGTAGACCTGGACGGTGCAGGCGGCTGGAGGAGACGACCACACGCCGTTCTGGTGGACGCCCATGACGCACCGAGGCGATAACCGGACCGCGGCCCTACTACTTTCGACACCGCTGACCCAAGATCAACCCAACCGACGGACCGCGGGTCGCCGCCGTGGATTTCGGGTGCGCGCTCGCCGCCCTAGATTCGGCGACAGGCAGGCTTCGGGGTAGCCCGGCGAGACGGGCTGGCCTGGCCGGGTTGTCCGACAGCGGCAGCCCGGTCGCGGCATGGCGTGCGTCCGCTCGTTGCTGTTTTCCGCGGCTCAGCGGTCCGGCGACCACCCAAGAAGCGATGTCGGTCCGACCCATCGCTTACCGGAGAGGGCGGTAGCGGAGAAGGACGACGCCGTTTGCGAATCGGCGCTCATCCGTGAGCTCGAAGCTGGTGCGAGTGTCGGTCGGCAGCGCGGGCTTGCCCCTTCCCACGGTCATAGGCCACACGAACAGTTGGCACTCGTCGATCAGTCCCGCTGTGAAGGCTTGTGCCGCGAGGTTCGCACCGCCGATGGTGATGTCGCTGCGGGCAGAGGCTTTGAGTTGCTGCACCTCGGTGGCGTCGAAGTGGCGTTCAAGCCGCGTCCTCGCGGTCGACACCGCGGCCAGGGTTGTGGAGTAGACGACCTTGCTCGCCGCTTGCCAGGCGGTCGCGAAATCGGCGGTCAGCTCGGAGCGGGAGGCGAGGGCGGCGTTGCTCTCCCAGACAGCCATCGTCTGGTAGAGGCGGCGTCCGTAGATGAAGGTGCCCGCGGACCGCAGGATGCTGGTGGCGAACGCGAAGACGTCATCGTCGGGCGCGAAGAGGTCGAAGGTGCCGTGTTCGTCCTCGATGTACCCGTCAAGTGAGACGTTCGTGACGTAGATCAGCTTGCCCATGTCGCTCCATCTCGATGAACGGCCGCAGTGGCCGAGTCGGCTGTCAGAATGGCGTCCAGCTTGGTGAATGCCTGGAGCCAGCCCTGCTCGCTGGGGCCGGCCAGGTCTTCGGGGAGCCACTGGCGGATCTCCAGTCGGGTTCGTCCGTCGGCCTCGTCGTGAAACTCGATCCGGAACCTCGTTGTGAACGGTTCAATGCCGTCCGAGAGCTGCCCGGTTACATGCATGGCGCCTGCAAGCAGCCGCCCGTGGGCGACGTCGGTGAGGTCGATGCGGATGTGAACGCGAAAGCCGGGTTCGGCTGCCCGAACCTCGGTCCAGCGTTGGTAGCCACCAGGGCGTACGTCGAAGTCGATCTCGTCGCGCGGTAGTGAATTGCCGATCGGGCCCCACCAGGCGGCCAGCTGGTCCGGATCGGTGAAGGCTTGATAGACGAGATCCCGCGGTGCGTCGAACACGCGCGAGACGGTCAGTTGCGGGGATTCGGCCTCCATCATTTGTCGTGATCAGGGGCCGCGCCGGCGCCGGGGCGACGTCGGGTCGTTGTCGGTGGCCCCGTCCTCAGTGTGTCCAGCGGCCTGTACGGCGGCAAGGTGGGCATCCAAGCGGTCAAGCGAGGAGTCCCAGAACCGCCGGTAGCGCTCAATCCATTTGGCCGCATCGCGCAGCGGGGCGGCGTCGAGCTGGCTCGTGCGCCACTTGCCCGACCGCGACCGGGAGATGAGCGAGGCGTGCTCGAGCACCTTGAGGTGCCGCGACACCGCTGGCATCGAGATCGGAAACGATGCGGTCAGTTCGGAGACTGTGGCCTTGCCCTCGGCCAACTCGCCGAGGATCGCCCGTCGAGTTGGGTCCGCGAGCGCCGAGAACACGGTGCTGAGTTGGTCGGTAGCGGTAGCAGGCATCAAAACACGTCTCACTTAACCAGCTCGTTAAATGTAGCCGCGAGCGAGCAGCGCTGTCAAGCCGGCCGCCGCGGACTCACCGCGACGCTCCCCTCGGAGCCGCGGGCGTGATCCAGCAGTGCGCCGCGGCCGGCGCCGGCAGGGCCCTCGTCGCCGACAGGGCCGGCACGAGCATCGTGAGTGCAACGCCGTGTTGTCTTCTCGGTACCTCAGTGGGCCTGTCGCACAAGCGATCTCTGAGCGCACGCCCCGGGGCGCTAATCGGCGGCGGTCAGATCCCGATATTGGCCGTCGTCGCACGTACCAACGCGGAGCGAACCCTCCCGGGAGGGACCCATTCCGGTTTGACTTGGGGGCGCTCGAGGCTCGACTGAGCGCTCATAGTCTCGCTAGAGCTAGCGCGCGTCTTTAGGCGCGGGGTGGGTTCGGCCGCGCGTTCCATTCAGTCGCCGTCTAGCTGGTCTGCGTCGTCGGTGGCGTGGGCGCCTCAGAAGCGATATCGGGTGTGGCTGAAGACGCCCTTGGTGAAGGCAAGGACCTTCGCTGGGCGGACAGCGAACACGAGCACTGTCCCGGCGTCGTGTCGAAAGCCATCGTGGCTGACCTCGTATTGCCATCGCCCGTCCCACTTGTCTGCCCAGGCTGCGGCGAGCCGGTCGAGCTGCTGTGCGTCGGTGACGCGGGTCGCCTCGCCCTCGATAACCACGTCGAGGCCGCTCTGCCAGCCGTTGGCGCCCGTGGTCAGCGCGACGCGCGGGTTGCTGGCGAGGTTACGCGCCTTCTGCTCGTCCGGGCCGGTGGAGAAGTGCAATGCGTCGTCGAGCCAGACGGCGACGAGCGGAGTGACGTGCGGCCGGCCGTCGGTGCGGACTGTCGAGATCCAGAAGATCTGGGCCTCCTTGATCGCCTCGAGCGTGTCCTCCCAACTGGTGGGCTGGGCTGCGGGATCGCTGAATCGGGCGTCGAGCTCTGTACGGGGTGTCGACATCACGGGGTTCTGTCCTCGGGGTTCGCGGGTGGCGGGTAGGCCCTGGCCACGACGTCGTCCAGACGGCCGATCGCCGTGAAGTCAGGGGAGAATCGGTTGCGCATCAGAGCGATCGCAACGCCGGTGTCGATGTCGGCGTAGGCAGCCGATCCGTTCATGCCGACCATCCCGAAGGTCGAGCCCGAGCGCGAGCGGGCGCCGCCGGGCCGGTCGGGGCTGTAGCCGAGCGACCAACTGCTGTCCCTCTCCATGACTTGATCTGTCCCGGTGAAGGCGACGGCGGCGACGGCCGCGAGCTGCTCGGCCGAGAGGAGACGCGTCCCGGCGATGTGTCCGAGGAGGGCGGCGTAAACGCGGGCCGCCGCTCGGGCGCTCATCGTGCCGAATGAGGGGATCTGTGCGGTGAGCACGTCGCGGCGGTTAGCGAAAGCGGCATCGGGCGCGGCGCCGGGAGGCATCGCCCGGGCTAGCGGACTGCGCGGGGCAGGGCCCGGCGGTACAGGTCCGGACGGTGCGACCTGGCGGGCGACCCGATCCAGGAGGAGCGCCGGGACCGCGAAGTGGAGCTCGTCGGTGACGGCCAGCGGCTGGGTGACTGTGCTTCTGAGAAGGGTTACGAGGCTTG
>JBAQGP010000705.1:0-2496 GCA_049287845.1 Solirubrobacteraceae bacterium
GTGCGGCAGATCGAGGAACACGAGCGCCGCAGCTGGGCGCTCTGGGGATGGCTGCTCCTCGTCGTCCTGCTGATCGCCGGCGCGGCCGCGGCCGCCTACTTCCTGACCCGGCCCAGGCAGGTCGTGGTGCCCAAGGTCATCGGCGAGCAGATCAGCGCGGCGCGCGCCACCGTCGGGCAGGCGAAGTTCCAGGTCGCCACGGTGTCGGTGGCCGACCGCAAGCCGGCGGGGATCGTCGTCTCGGAGTCCCCGGCGGCCGGCACCAAGGCCGACAAGGGCTCGACGGTGACGCTGAGCGTCTCCAGCGGGCCGGAGGACATCTCGGTCCCGCCCGTGCAGGGATTGAGCACGGCCGCCGCCACCAGGGCGCTGCGCCGCGCCGGGCTGAAGGTCGGAAATGTGGTGGCCCGTCCCTCCAGCCAATTCCCGGCGGGGCAGGCCACGGGCACCAACCCCGGGGTGGCGCACGCCGTTCCGCGGGGGTTCGGCGTCACGCTGTTCGTCTCCTCCGGCGCGCCCCAGACACCGGTGCCCTCCGTGGTCGGCGAGAGCCAGACCCAGGCCGCCGCCGACCTGACGCGCGCGGGATTCACCGT
Organism: Solirubrobacteraceae bacterium; assembly: GCA_049287845.1. Lineage (GTDB taxonomy): Bacteria > Actinomycetota > Thermoleophilia > Solirubrobacterales > Solirubrobacteraceae > Palsa-465. The sequence continues at coordinate 597 of JBAQGP010000705.1, forward strand.
CCACACCAGGAATGAGGCGTCGGCCAGCGTGCCGGTCGGCAACGTGATCAGCCAGAGCCCGACTGGAAACGTCAAGGCCGCCAACGGCTCCGCGGTCACCATCACGGTGGCCACCGCCCCGCCGACGGTCACCGTCCCCAGGGTGATCGGCGATCCGGTGTCGGGCGCGCAGAGCGCGCTCAGCGCGGCGGGCCTGAAGGTGGCGCAGACGACTCGCCCCGTCACCAGGCCCGGTAACAATGGCATCGTGGTGGACCAGAGCCCGGGTGGCAACTCGACGGCCAAGAAGGGCAGCACCGTCACCATCGTCGTCGGCGTGCTCAGCACGAGCACGAGCACGAGCTCCACGACGACGACGTCCACGACCCGTACCACGACGTCGCCCACGACCTCGTCCACGCTGACCACGACCACGCCCGGCCGATGAGCGCCCAGCGGGTGGCGGTGCTCGCGGGAGGGCGCTCCTCTGAGCACGAGGTCTCGCTGGCCTCGGGCGCGTCGGTGGCCGACGGTCTGCGCACCGCCGGTCATGCCGTGACCGAGGTCCACGTCGGACGCGACGGCGTCTGGCGCCGTGACGGCGCGCCGGTGACGGTCGCGCTCGGTGCGGGCCTGCCGGACGTCGACGTCGTCTTCCCGGTTCTGCACGGGCCCTTTGGCGAGGACGGGACGGTGCAGGGGCTGCTCGAATGCCTGGACGTCGCCTACGTCGGCGCCGGCGTGCTCGCCTCGGCGCTGTGCATGAACAAGGTGGTGTTCAAGCAGCTCATGACCGAGCAGGGGATCCCGCAGGTGGCGTATCGCGCCGTGGCCCAGCTCGCCCACGCGGCCGATCCCGAGGCGACGGCGCGGGCGGTGGCGGAGCTCGGCTATCCGGTGTTCGTCAAGCCGGCCCGGCTGGGCTCGTCGGTGGGGATCGCCAAGGTCGAGAGCCCAGGCGAGCTTCCGGGTGCGTTGGCGACCGCCTTCGCGCACGACTCGCTGGCGATCGTCGAGGCGTTCGCCGCCGGGCGCGAGGTCGAGTGCTCGGTGCTGGGCAACGGCGATCCGATCGCGTCGGAGCCCGGGGAGATCCTGCTCGGCGCCGGCGAGGGCGGGTGGTACGACTACGAGGCCAAGTATTCCCAGGGCGGGATGCGCCTGGTGGTGCCGGCGCGGGTGGAGCCCGAGGTCCGCGATCGTATCCGCGAGCTGGCGGTGCGGACGTTCACCGCGTCGGGCTGCCAGGGCCTGGCGCGGGTCGATTTCTTCATCGTCGGCTCCGAGGTGCTGGTCAACGAGCTCAACACGATGCCGGGCTTCACCCCGACCAGCGTCTTCGGCTCGCTGTTCGCCGCCAGCGGAATCGAGTACCCGGAGCTGCTTGACCGGCTCGTCACACTGGCCCTCGAGCGCCACGCCGCCGACGCCAAGCTCAGCTATTGATGGCGCCGGCCGGCTGGCAGCGGTATTGCTGGCGGTGCGGCGCTGTCCTGGGCGCGATGCCGCCGACCACGTGCGACGCCTGCGGCCAGGCCCACTACCTCAATCCCGCCCCGTGCGGAGAGGCCGTTGTCGTGCGTGACGGCAAGGTCCTGCTCCTGCGCCGCGCGGTCGATCCCTACCGCGGGTTCTGGGACGTGCCCGGCGGCTTCTGTGACGCCGCTGAGCACCCCATGCACGCCGCCGAACGCGAGCTGGCCGAGGAGCTCGGCCTCACGTCCAGGGCCGTCGCCCACATCGGGGCGTGGCTGGACGTCTACGGGCCGCCCGCGCCCGACGGCATCCAGTTGCACTGCATCACCACCGCCTATCTGATGGAGCTCGAGGACCCCGAGGCGGAGCCGCGCCCCGACGCCGAGGAGGCGGCGGGGTTCGGCTGGTTTGCCCTCGACGCGTTGCCGGCCGAGCTGGCGTTCCC
>JBAQGP010000706.1:0-5335 GCA_049287845.1 Solirubrobacteraceae bacterium
GGACGGCGCCGGCCGCCCCCAGAGCGAGCCAGCAGGCGGCGTGCTCGCCCAGCCGGGAGTAGGCGAGGATCGCGCGCTCGCGCCGCGGCCCGTGACCGCGGGTGCGGGCGGCCACGAGCAACCGCCGATCGAACGCATTGAGCATCGACATGCGCCCTGACTCTAGGAACCAGTGCCCGGGGCCGGTCGCCGAGCTCAACAGTCCGTGAATTCGGGCGATCAAGCTCGACGGCGTCTCAGACCCCGGTCCCGGCCCCGAGCGCCCTGTCGGCGGAGGCGCTGCGCGACCGCTGTCGGCGCACGACCGTGTGCAATGATCCGGAGCCAGCAGCGGCACCCAAGGCCGGTACGTTGTGTTGCCGCCCCCTTTTTCACCGTAAATGGACGCCACGGACCGAAAAATCGTTGCGCTGCTGCGTGAGAACGCGCGCCGGTCGTTCTCGGATATCGGGACTCACGTCCATCTGTCGGCGCCCGCCGTCAAGCGCCGCCTTGACCGCCTGGAGCGCGACGGAGTGGTGCTGGGCTACTCCGTGGTCGTCGACCCCGAGGCGTTCGGCTGGCACGCCGAGGCCTTTGTGGACCTCTACTGCGAGGGCAACATGGCCGGTTCGGCGATCAAGCGGGCCGTGGAGAGGGAGGCGGGCGTCGTCTCGGCCCACACCGTGGCCGGCGAGGCCAGCGCCCTGCTGCACGTCATGGCCGAGGACACCAAGAGCCTCGAGCTCGCGCTCGAGCGCATCCGGGCCACCCAGGGCGTGACCCGCACGGTCACCGAGGTCGTCCTGTCCACCCTCTTCACACGATGAGGGCGCCGACACGCGCCGGCGGTCAGCCGCCGAAACCGACCCGGTGCGCCTCGGTGTCGACCAGCACGTAGACGATCTTGCCCAGGTCCAGCGACACGTCTCCGTCCTCGGCCTTGAGGTTGTGCCAGCCCGTGGTCCCCAGGGCCTCGCGTAGCTTCTCGAGCTGCGTGGGCGCGACGCGGGCTGAGAGCACCGGGCCGCCCAGGAAGCCGATGTTGATCTTCTGTGGCTTGTCGTCGTCTGACACTAGTGCTCCTCCGCTGGCTGCACGATTTCGGTGAGGACTCCGCCCGTGGAGGCGGGGTGAAGGAAGGCCACCCGCGAGCCGCGGATCCCGGTGCGCGGCACGTCGTCGATGAGACGCATCCCGGCGGCGGCGCACTCGGTGAGCGCGTTCTGCACCGACTCGACGCGGTAGGCGACGTGATGGAGTCCCGGGCCCCGGCGGCTCAGGAACCTGCCCACCGCGGTCTCGGGCCCGAGCGGCTGAAGCAGCTCGATGTGGCTGTCGCCGACGTCGAGCAGCGCCGCATCCACGCCCTGCTCGGACACCGTCTCGCGGTGGACGAGTGGCATGCCGAGCTGGTCGCGGTACAGCGCGAGCGCGTCGTCGATGCTCTCGACGGCGACGCCGACGTGGTCGATCGCGGACAGCATGGCGCCGCCGAGCATATCGATCGGCTCCGCGGAGACGGGCGGTACTACTGCGTGGCGGGCGGAGTCGGGTCGACGGGCGTCTGGGTGGACGCCGCGGCGAGGCCAAGGTGGATTCCGGCGCGGCGGTCCGGTGCGGTGACCAGGGTCCCCGCCATGATCCGGTCGATCTCCTGGCGCTCCAGTACCTCGTCGCGCAGGAGCGCATGGGCGAGCTTGTCGAGCTGCGGGCGGTGGGTGCGCAGGAGCTGGCTGGCGGCGCGGAACGCCTCATCGGCGAGCTCGCGGACCTCCTCGTCGCGAACGCGGCGCGTGGACTCCGACAGCAGCTCGGAGTTGACGCGTAGAGAGGTGAAGCCCGTGCCCATCGCGTAGTCGTGGATCATCGAGTAGGCGATGTCGGCCACGCGGCGCAGGTCGTCGGTGGCGCCGTTGGTGACCGATCCGAACACCAGCGACTCCGCCGCGCGGCCGCCCAGGAGCATGGTCATCATGTCGACCAGCTCGGCACGGGTGCGCAGGTAGCGGTCCTCGGTGGGCAGGTTGAGCGTGTAGCCCAGCGCTCGGCCGCGCGGGATGATCGAGATGCGGTGAACCGCATCGACGGACGGCAGTAGCTCCGCGACGAGGGCGTGGCCGGCCTCGTGGTAGGCGACGACGCGCCGCTCGCGGTCGTTGAGGCGCCGGCGTGACTGCATGCCGGCGACGACGCGCTCGAGCGCCTGGTCGAAGTCGGTGCTGTCGATCGCCTCGGTGCCCCGCCGGGCGGCGTTGATGGCGGCCTCGTTGCAGATGTTGGCCAGGTCGGCGCCGGTGAGGCCGGCCGTCTGGCGGGCCAGGATGGCGAAGTCGACGGTGTCGGCGACGGGCTTGGAGCGCGAGTGGACCTCGAGGATGCGCTCGCGCCCGATGACATCAGGCGGCGAGACGAAGATGTGGCGGTCAAAGCGGCCGGGGCGCAGCAGCGCCGGGTCGAGCTTCTCCAGCAGGTTGGAGGCGGCGATGACGACGACGTCCTTCTTGCCGTCGAAGCCGTCCATCTCCACCAGAAGCTGGTTGAGCGTCTGGTCATACTCGCGATTCGCAGCGCCGCCCGACCGCGCGGTGCCCACCGCGTCGAGCTCGTCGATGAAGATGATCGCGGGGGAGTGCTTGCGTGCCTCCTTGAACAGGCGCCGGATCCGGGCCGAGCCCAGGCCGGCGAACATCTCGACGAACGACGAGGCCGACTGGGAGAAGAACGTCGCCCCCGACTCGTGGGCCACGGCCTTGGCCAGCAGCGTCTTGCCGGTGCCCGGCGGCCCGTGGAGAAGGATCCCGGCGGGAAGATGCGCGCCGAGGGTGCGAAAGCGCCTGGGGTCGCGCATGTAGTCGACGATCTCGCGCAGCTCGGCCTTGGCCTCTTCGGCGCCGGCGATGTCGTCCCACGCGATCGGCGGGGTCGTCTCGGGGCGGATCTCGGCGGGCTTGGTCCGCGGGACGAGACGCATCGTCATGAACACCAGGACGACGAGCAGCCCCATGAAGATCAGCGGGACCCAGTCGTGGATCCAGGTGATGAAGTCAGGTTCGCCGAGAAACGTGCCGGTCAGGAGCATGCGCTATCGGGTTATCGGCAGCGGGGGGCGTGGGGTGAAGGGGTGCGGACGGTTTGCCGCGGCGCGGGTTTGTCACGGTTCTCAGGTTGGGGGCCGCGCGGCCTCGCGCTACTGGACGCGCTCGAGCCTCGGATTGGGCGCGTAGGCCCGGCCGACCTTGGCGCAGGGCTGGCCGTCGAGCAGGACCACGTCGGCGGTGAAGTCGTTCTGGCCCCGGATCAGCGACGATCCCACGCCGTAGGCGTCGACGGCCACCTCGGCGGCCTCGAACTCGCGGATCCGCGGGGCGGTGAAGCCGCCGCTGACGACGATCTTGACATTGGGGAAGCCGGCGCCGTCGAGGGCGCCGCGGACCTTCTCCACGAGCCGGGGATTGACGCCGGTGGGCTTGAAGGCGCCCATCTCGTCACACAGCGAGCGGTCGACGAGCATCTCGGAGGTGTCCAGGCGGACCCCCCACAGCCTGTCCTGCAGCGCCTCGGCGACCTCGAGCGCGGTGGTCACTGAGTCGTTGACGAAGTCGACGAGCACGGTGATGTTCATGTCGCGGTGGAAGTGCTCGGCGAACTTCACCGCGGCCTTCACGGTGTCGCCTCCATAGGCGGCGATCAGCCCGTGCGGGACGGTGCCGATCCCGCGGCCGCCCCACCAGGACGCCTGGGCGTCGGTGGAGACGCCGATCGCGCCGGCGACGTGGGCGCTCCAGCCGTCGCCGGTCTGCACCAGCCAGTGGTCGTGGCGGGCGGGGAAGTAGAAGATCTGCTTGCCGCGGGCGGCCTCCACGACCTCGGCGACGTTGCGCATGATCAGCGAGCGGCGCGCCAGCGACCCCAGGTAGACGGTCTCCAGATGGGCGAACAGCGAGTAGTCGCCCTCGATCGTCATCACGGTCTCGCGGGGGGCGATGCGGTCACCCTCTCTGAGCGCGTGGACCTGGAGGCCATCCCAGCCCGGGACCCACTCGCCGCCCTCGTGGTGGCCGGCTGAGGTCTTGAGCACCGCGATGGCCTCGTCGATGCCGCCGAGGATCGAGTCCTCCTTCTGGAAGACCTGCATGGTGACGTGGGGGTGCTCGCCCTCGGCCTCCAGCAGCGACTTGGTGAGCACGAAGTACGCGTCGGAGTAGTAGCCGTCGCGGATCCGATCGACCGGCAGCCGGAAGATGGCAGGGTCGAGCCGGGTGGAGACCTGCGTGGAGATGCGAAGAGTGTATTGAGGGTGTACCCTTGCTCGCGCGATGCTCTGCATCCCACCCCACTGACGCCGGTCCCCCACGCGAGCGCCGCGGCCGCCTGACGGCCGCCAGCCGCCCGCCTCGTCGTTTCCCCCGGTCAGTGAGTGTGTGTGATGAGTTCGTACCTGCGCGTTCTGCGCCACAGAGACTTCAAGTTCCTCTTTCTCGGCCAGTCGGCCAGTGCCGTCGGCGATCAGGTCGTGATCGTCGCGCTGGCGCTGTACATCACCCAGCGCACGGGATCGCCGACCGATCTGGGCCTCGTGCTGGCCGCGCAGTCGTTGCCGCTCATCGCGCTCGTCCTCTTCGGCGGGGTGTGGGCCGACCGGCTTCCGCGCCATCGCATCATGACCGTGGCCGACTACGTGCGGGCGTTGCTGCATGGTGTTCTGGCCGCCTCGATCGTGCTCGGCGGCGCCGGCGTGGCCGAGATGATCGTGATCGAGGCGCTGTTCGGCGCGGCCCGGGCGTTCTTTCAGCCGGCCTACTCCGGCCTGCTGCCGCAGACGATCCCCGATGCGCTGGCCCAGGATGCGCGCGCCCTGTCATCCATGACTGAGAACCTGGCCCTCCTCGCCGGGCCGGCGCTGGGCGCCGCCATGGTCCTCACCGTCGGAGCCGGCGCGGCCTTCGCGCTCGACGCGGCCACCTTCCTGCTCAGCGCCGAGCTGCTGCGTCACATCCGTCCCCGCGCGCGCGGGGACGGGCCGCCCCGGGAGCGCACCACTGTCATCGCCGACCTCCGCGCCGGCTGGCGCGAGGTTCGCTCGCGCACCTGGGTATGGGCGACGATCGCCGCGTTCGCCGTCGCGGTCCTGTGCGCGTACGCGCAGTGGTACGCGCTGGCGCCGCTGGTGGCCAAGCGGGTGTACGGCTCCGCGGGCGTGTTCGGCCTGCTCGAGAGCGTCGCGGGCGCCGGCGCGGTGGTGGGCGCCCTGCTCGGCATCCGGTGGCGGCCGCGGCGACCGATGGTCGTCGGCCTGCTGCTGACGCTGTTCTGGCCGATCCAGTCACTCGCGTTCGCCGCCGCGGCGCCGCTC